>JBGORM010000001.1:0-300000 GCA_041538185.1 Melioribacteraceae bacterium 4301-Me
TTAGAGAAAAGAGGCGCCGGTCGGATTCGAACCGACGAATAGAGGTTTTGCAGACCTCCGCCTTAGACCACTTGGCTACAGCGCCATTAACATTAACTTTTACATTTAATAAAAAAAGCCCTTCTCTGTTTGGGAAGGGTTTGGAATGGGCTTTTTTTATATTGAGCGGGAAACGGGACTCGAACCCGCGACATCAACCTTGGCAAGGTTGCGCTCTACCAACTGAGCTATTCCCGCATATTCTAAACTTTTTTAAGAACAAATATTTTTATAAAAACCTTGCTAAATATAATACAGAGTGCTTTATATAGCAAATGCTGGAGTTTAATTTTACTTACGCGGACCGTGAATATAGCCCCTATATGGCCTTGAATGTTGAACGGTAATAAATGCTTTTGGGTCAATTTCTTCTACATTTTTCATTACTTCTTTAAGGTCTCTCCTTCTTATGATAATAATTAAGATAGAAACTCCTCCGCTACTACCTTCTCCTGGTAAAATTGTAACACCATAACGAGACTTTCTCAACATATCTGCTATTTTATCAGTATAATGCTTTGAAATTATGTTAACCTGTACATAGCCAAAGGCAAAATACTGTTCAAGCGTAATTCCAAAAACATTTCCAGTGGCAAAGCCCGCAGCGTATCCGATTAAGTTTAGGACATTATCCATATGCTGAACAATATACCTCATTGCAAAGATCCAAATTAGCACCTCGAAAAAACCAGCTAACCCGGCAGCATACTTTTTCCCTTGCACCACCAATAGGGTTCTAAAAGTGCCAATTGTTACATCACATATTCTCATAAACATAATTAAAATAGCACCATAGAATATATCAAACATTACATGCACCTAAATTTTATTCATAATTATTGTTAATTATATTTTATCTTTAGTGACTCAAAATTAAGATTATTTACAAAATGTATGAACAGGAAAGAAAAGATTTAGTTGAAAAACTACGCCAGAAAGGGATTAAGAATGAGAGAGTTTTAGATGCTATTCTAAATGTAGAAAGGCACCTTTTTGTTCCAGACGTAATGAAGCCAAATGCATATAAGGATGTGGCACTACCAATTGGATATAATCAGACAATTTCACAGCCATATACAGTGGCTTTAATGACAGAACTGCTCAATCCACAGGTGGGTGATAAAATTCTTGAGATTGGAACTGGCTCAGGCTATCAGGCTGCTATACTTTATTATCTTGGGGCTAAAGTTTTTACTATTGAAAGAAATATTAACCTTTACAATCGTGTTCTTAAATTATTTGACGAGCTGCAACTTCGAATTGCAGTCAGATGTGCTGATGGTACTATTGGTTGGGAAGAGTTCGCTCCTTTTGATAGAATAATAGTTACAGCCGGTGGCCCTGAAGTGCCTGTTAGACTTAAAAAGCAATTAGCAATTAATGGAACGCTTGTTATGCCGGTAGGTGATAGGAAATCTCAAGTGCTAAAGGTAATGAAAAAATTATCTGAAAATGAATTTCATTCAAGTGAAATTCCCTATTTTGCTTTTGTACCATTAATTGGTTTGGAAGGTTGGCAAGAAAAGTAATTGTTATTGTTGGCCCTACTTGTTCTGGTAAATCCTGTTTAGCTTTAATGATTGCTGAGAAATTGCAAACGGAAATTATATCTGCAGATAGTAGGCAAATTTACAAATATCTTGATATTGGAACGGCCAAGCCTCCCAAAGAAGAATTAAAAAAAATTAAGCATCACTTTATTGATCTTTTTGAGCCTGATGCTGATTATAATGTAAGTAAGTTTGAAAAGGATTCATTGCTAATAATTGAGCAGCTGTTAAACAGAAATAAAATTCCAGTGGTTGTTGGCGGTTCCGGCTTGTATGTAAAGGCAATTGTTGATGGTATATTTGATACAGCAAATGTTGACGAGGATTTTAGAAATTATCTAAAAAATATGAGAGAAAAGCATGGTAATAATTATTTATACGAACAATTGAAAAATCTTGACCCAGTTGGAGCATCACAAATGCTGCCTCAAAATTGGAAAAGAGTAATAAGAGCACTTGAGGTTCTTCATTTGACTGGTAAGCCAATTCATGAACATTTGAAGGAGTACCACCGAAATGTCAATTTTGATTTCATCCAAATTGGCTTGAAATGGGAACGTAATACCCTTTACAAAAGGATAGAAAAAAGAGTCGATAAAATGATTCAAGCAGGACTTGTAGAAGAAGTAAAAAATATTTTGTCTATGGGATACTCTAAAGAATTGAATTCATTGAATACAGTAGGATACAAGGAAATTATTTCTTACTTAGAAGGACAAATTTCAATGGATAGGACTGTTGAACTGATTAAGAGAAACACGAGACGATTTGCTAAGCGGCAATTAACTTGGTTTAATGCAGATAAAAGAATTATTTGGTATAACGTTGATGACATTTCTGATTTCCCGAAGTTAACAAACGTTATTTTGGAAAATCTTCATTAATTTTGCATAGTTACATTGTTAAATAAAATCATATTAAAATGAAAGAAAAAATTAGAATTGCTTCTGGACAAGGTTTTTGGGGAGATTTAGTAGATGCTCCTTTTTACCAAGTTACATCAGGTCCAATAGATTATTTGGTAATGGATTATTTAGCAGAAGTTACTATGTCAATCTTGCAGAAACAAAAAAATAAAAACCCTAATCTCGGATATGCTAAAGACATACCAGATTTAATGAGAAAAATACTGCCGATTACAAAAGAGAAGAATATAAAAATTATTACCAATGGCGGGGGCGTTAATCCTGAAGCTTGTGCTGATGCTGTTTTAAAAGTGGCAAAAGAAATTGGACTTGCAAATTTGAAAGTCGCTGTTGTGTTAGGAGACAACATTATTGATAAAATTGATGAGTTGATTTCATCAGGTTATTATTTAAATAACATGGAAACTTCTGAACCAATAACAAAAATTAGGGATAAACTGCTTAGTGCAAATGTTTACTTTGGCGCTTTCCCAATTGTAGAGGCTTTAAAACTAGGTGCCGAAATTGTAATAACTGGAAGAACCACAGATACCGGCTTGACACTTGCACCAATGATTTATGAATTCAACTGGGATAAAACAGATTATGACCTTTTAGCTGCCGGCACCGTTGCTGGACATATATTAGAGTGTGGTGGACAAGCATCTGGCGGGAATTTATTGGCTGACTGGAAATCTGTAGAAAACCTTGCAGAAATTGGCTTCCCTATTGCTGAGGCCTACCCTAATGGAGATGTAATAATAACTAAACACGAAAATTTAGGCGGTAAAGTTAGTTTTGAAACTGTGGCCGAACAGTTAGTATACGAAATTGGTGACCCCATGAAATATATTACTCCCGATTGTATTGCTGATTTTACTTCAATTAAATTAGAGGAAATTGCCCCAAATAAAGTAAAAGTGTTCAACGTTAAAGGTAAACCTGAAACAGAATTTTATAAAGTGTCATGCTCTTATTTTGATGGCTACTCGGCTGTTGGTACTCTTACATATTCATGGCCAGAAGCTTTAACAAAAGCTAAAGCTGCAGATGAAATACTACGTAAGCGGCTGGAAAAACTGAATCTTAAGTTTGATGAAATTAGAACTGAGTTTGTTGGTTACAACTCATGTCATGGCCCACTTTCAGTTAAAATTGATGAAGAAAAAATTAACGAAATTATGCTTAGAGTAGCAGTTCGATCACACGATTACAATGCTGTTGAAAGATTTGGAAAAGAAATTGCACCGCTAATTTTAACAGGTCCACCAAGTGTTACTGGTTTCGCTGGAGGTAGACCTAAACCTAATGAAGTTGTAGCTTACTGGCCGGCATTAATTCCTAAAAAATTAGTTGAACCAAAAGTTAAACTTATTACAACATAGCATAAGTAGTAAAGTTTGTCGTGATTATGAAATTGTTAAATAGAAACTGAAAAATCTGAGGATGAGTAATAATGAAAGTAAAATTATTGGATATAGCGCACGGCCGCAGCGGCGATAAGGGAGATGCAGCAAATATTGGAATAATTGCTTATAATATGAACGGATACGAAATAATAAAGAAACACCTGACAGCAGATAAAGTTAAAAAGCATTTTGAAGGAATTTGTTTTGGCGAAGTAGAGCGATATGAACTTCCTAATTTGATGGCGTTGAACTTCGTCTTGCACAATACACTTGGCGGCGGCGGAACCGTTTCCTTAAAACATGATGCGCAAGGGAAAACTCTTGCTGCTGCATTATTAAGAATGGAATTGGAAGTTTAATTTTCGTATAACTGTCAATGCTTAACAATTAGATATATCTCTAAATTAGCAACTTAGTACAATTAACAAATTTATAGTGTATTTTATAGCGGGGTATTTATGTATGAAGAACAATTAAAATTGATTAATGAGATAAAAAAAAGAGTTATAAATTTAAGAGGCTATCTTTAAAGTAGATGATAAAAAAAATCAGATTGAAGAAATAAGAAAAAAATCTGAAGCGCCCGACTTTTGGAATAATCAAAAAAATGCTCAAGCTCTTCTTCAAAAATCTAAGTCTTTGCAAATTTGGGTTGATATATGGAATTCGGTTGATTCTAAGGTTAATCATTTATATGACTTAATAGAACTTGCAAGCATGGAAAAAGATGAATCACTACTTGAAGAAATTAATTTGGAGTTGGAGAAAATTAAAAAAGAAATTGAAGATGTTGAGCTGAAAAGTATGTTAAGTGGTAAAGATGATGAGAAAAATTGCATACTCACTATTCATTCAGGTGCTGGAGGAACAGAAGCACAGGATTGGGCGGAAATGCTAATGCGAATGTATTTACGATGGGGTGAACAAAACGGATTTAAAACTAATCTAATAGACCTCCTTGAAGGCGAAGGTGCTGGCATTAAAAGTGCTACAATTGAATTTATCGGACAATTTGCTTATGGCTACTTGAAAGCAGAAAAAGGTGTACATAGATTAGTAAGAATTTCGCCTTTTGATGCTAATAAAAGAAGACATACCTCATTTGCATCGGTGTTTGTTATGCCTGAGGTTGATGACGATATTGAAATTGATATTAATCCAGCAGACCTTAAAATTGATACTTATAGAAGTGGTGGTAAGGGTGGTCAAAATGTTAATAAAGTAGAAACCGCAGTTAGAATTACTCACCTGCCCACTGGAATTGTTGCTGCATGCCAAAGTGAAAGATCTCAATTACAAAATAAAAACAATGCTATGAAGCTCTTACGTTCTAAACTCTATCAACTTGAAATGGAAAAACAAGAAGCTGAGCTGAATGAATTAGAAAAAAGTAAAATGAAAATTGAATGGGGTAGTCAAATTCGTTCGTATGTTTTTCATCCTTACAATATGGTTAAAGACCATCGAACCAACATAGAGACTTCAGATACGCAAGGCGTAATGGACGGGAATATCAATCAGTTTATAAAAGAATATCTCTTGAAATTTTCTCAAAATTAGGGGAATAAATGCCTCACATTAAAGCATATAAACAAAATGAAATAATAGTTAAAGAAGGAGATACCGATCAAAAAATTTTTGTGTTGATTTCTGGTACAGTGGCTGTTTATAAAAATAATAAAAAGATAAGTGAATATAGCAATGAAGGAACAATACTTGGCGAAATTAGTCCAATTTTAAACATACCAAGAACTACTACACTAAAAGCATCATCTGATACTGAATTGTATGTGTACGATTACCCTATAGATGAACTAATTACCCTTCATCCTGATTTTGCAATTAAACTACTTAAAACTATTGCAGCAAGGCTGGTTGAAGCAACTGAAAAAATTATTTGAAGAGGGAGTAAAAAAATGAAATTTCATACTGAATACCTTTGGTTTAACACTTCGAAGAAAAGAGAATACATTAATATCACTGATGAAGTTGAAAAAGTTTTACAAAAAAGCGGTATTAAAGAAGGAATGATTTTAGTTTCTGCAATGCATATTACAGCTGGAGTTTATGTTAACGATGCTGAGCCGGGTTTGATTCAAGATATAGACGAATGGCTGGAAAAGCTTGCCCCGTTTAATCCTAACTACCGCCATCATAGAACAGGTGAAACAAACGGCGACGCCCATCTTAAAAATTTAATTATTCATCACCAAGTTATTATTCCTGTTACAAATGGCAAATTAGATTTCGGACCTTGGCAGCAAGTTTATTATGCGGAGTTCGATGGACAAAGAAGAAAACGCGTAATTATTAAAATTATGGGTGAATAACTTGAGTAAAAAAAATAAACTTTCTGTGCTTATAATTGCGGGTAATGAGGAAAAAAATATAAAAGATTGTCTTGAAAGCGTAAAATGGGCTGATGAAATTGTTTTAATCGATTCTGAGAGCAAGGATAAAACAATTGAAATTGCTAAGCAGTTTACTGATAAAATCTTTATAAAAAAATGGGAAGGTTTTTCGCCTCAACGAAAATATGGACTTGAAAAAGTTTCTTATGATTGGGTGCTAAGCTTGGATGCAGATGAAAGAGTTTCCGATGAATTAAAAAATGAAATACAACGGCTTCTAAACTCTGAACCAAAATTTGATTCATATCTAATACCTCGTAAAAATTTTTTTTTAGGGAAACATATTACTTCATGTAATTGGTCGCCGGACTATCAACTTCGGCTTTTTAAAAAAAACAAAGCGTCAGTAACAAATAGAAAAGTGCACGAAGGATATTATGTAGAAGGAGAACGAGGTAAGCTGAAGGGGAAATTAATTCATTATACTCATCAATCTATAGCTGTGACAATAGATAAAATAAATTATTATTCAACGCTGGAAGCTCAAGAAAAATTTAACAAAAAGAAAGTAAGTTGCTTAGATATATTGATACACCCTTTTGCAGCTTTTTTTAGTCATTTTATTTTAAGAAGAGGATTTAAAGATGGTATACATGGCCTAATGGTATCTATAATTCATGCGATGACAAATATACTTACCTATATGAAAATTTGGGAAATTCAAAATACGGGCAATAGAAACATGCAGCTCAATGAAAAAGAAAAAAAGTAAAAGGAAATCAAACAAGAGAGACTTTTTTGACAAGGTTTATAAGCTTGTCGAAAAAATTCCTTATGGTAAAGTTACAACTTACGGTGCTTTGGCTGAAGCATGTGGACTAAAATCTTCAGCTAGGACAGTTGGCTGGGCATTAAATAGTGCTAAGCATTCTGCGCTACCTTGTCATAGAGTAGTTAATAGATTTGGTGCATTGACCGGCAGAATTCACTTTGGTGACCCATTTTTAATGGAAGAATTATTAAGGTCAGAAGGAATTGAGTTTAATAAGGATGGATGCGTAATAATGGAAAAATATTTTTGGGACCCAAAGGTTTATTCTAAAGAAAAAAGAAAAAAATAATTTTACTGATTAATACTGTTCTACAATAATTGATGAAATACCCCCTTTTGTGTTTATATCAATTTTCCTGTTATTGGTTTCATAATCTGAAGTCTCATAATGGTCGTCCGATTTTTTTAATAATCCCTCAATATTTTTAGAGCTTAAAACCATTTCTCCTGTTATTTTGCAGCCTACTTCTTTAGGGATTTCAATTCTCAAAGTTGCAGCCCCCATTTCAACATCTATATCAGCCCTATCCTGTTTGCTGCCAAGTTTTAGCCTGATATTTGATGCGCCGGTATTTATTTCAACGTTACTGATTTTATACTCGGATAGATCAAGATCTGCTTTTGAAGCACCCAAGTTTAATTTTACATCCCAAGTTGGATTAGGATTTAAATTTAGTCGCAAATAATTTTTAAAGTGTTTCCGAAAAAAATTAAATCTACTTTTACGTAGATTCATTTTTATCTCAGCTGAAGAATCTTCTTTTGAATAAGTTTCATTATATTCAGCGAAACTGCCTTTTGAATAACCATCGATTAATTTATTTGTTGTTCCACCCAAAATAATTACACCTGCACCGGTATTAAGTTCTAATGCTGCATTTTTTATGGCTGAATCATACTCTTCTGAATATTTCTCTGTAGCAAAGCTATTATTTTCATTGTCGATATTAATAGAGATAAAGAAATTATAAACTAATCCAAAGAGCATAAGTCCTATAAAAATTCCAAATAACCCGCTTACAATTGGTCTTGCCATAGAATTTTTGGTAATAATCTGCAAACCCC
Source organism: Melioribacteraceae bacterium 4301-Me (assembly GCA_041538185.1). Taxonomy (NCBI): domain Bacteria; kingdom Pseudomonadati; phylum Ignavibacteriota; class Ignavibacteria; order Ignavibacteriales; family Melioribacteraceae; genus Pyranulibacter; species Pyranulibacter aquaticus. The sequence goes on from JBGORM010000001.1 coordinate 8,152, forward strand.
AAAGAATAAACAATAAAGGCCAAATGTCCCAGACAAAACTCAAATTATCTTTAATTATGTCAAGTCTTGTAAGAAAAAACAGTCCGCCAATTGTAAGGAAAAAGAATCCCCAAAATAATTGACTACTTTTCATGTTTTATTCTCTCTGCTGTTCCTAAATGAATTGTAAATGAGAGCTATACCAATAACAATTAATATTAAGGGAAATATATCTTCAAAATTAATATAAGGGAAAACATTATTAACAAAAAATAACAATCCTATTGAAATCAATAAGACGCCAAAGACTATTCTTCCGCTGCCTCTGTTTTGAAATTTATCAATTGTTGGAGAATTCTCTTTATTTAAATTGTTCTGTGTTTGATCCTGTTTAATTCCGTAAGCTTTTTCAAAACTTTCTTCCGGTAAAACAATCCATAGAATAATATAAAGTAATATACCAAGTCCATTAATTAGGGCAATAATGACAAAAAGAACTCTCACCAAGACTGGGTCCAAATTAAGATATTCTGCAAGACCACCACAAACTCCCCCTAATACTCTAAATTTTCTGGATCGATATAATTTATCTCTCATAGTTTATTAACCCCCTTTACTAAAATTTTAGACGCTACATAATCTAAAATGTTTTGAGAAGTTATTATTGTTTAAATAAAATATATAAGTTAAATCCTAAAAATTTATTAGAACAAATTTTTTCCTGAAATACAATATAAATTAATTCCGATAAAATGAGTGAAGAGCAGAAAGTTATTATATTATTACTCAAACAGTTGCTTAAATTTAGTTGCAGGTGTAAATCCCAATTGCAAATTTTTCATTGAAAAATGGTTGAAATTGTAAAATATTCCTTGTGAGTTTTAGATTTGATAGATTATTTTATTTTGCATAAAGTTTTATATAGCTACTGATACAGTAAATAAAAAAAGGCATTCAATTTTGGAAAATTATCCTCTATTTTGTTTTCTACATTGAAATAGCTTTATATCTTATTTATTTTTCAAGAAGTTAAAAAAATGAATACATGAAAATTGCAGTTTGTCAATTTAATCCAATTATAGGCGATTTAGAATACAATAAAGCGCAAATAATAGAAGGATATCAAAAAGCAATAAAAGATAAAGCTGAAATTGCTGTTTTCCCTGAATTAGCATTATGTGGGTACCCACCTCAGGACCTTGTAGAAAAGCAAGAATTTAGAGATGCAGTGAGGAAAAAATCTGAAGAAATTGCTTCTGTTACAAAATCGACCGCTTTAATTTTTGGTTCAATAACTGAGGATTATGAGGTTAATGTTGGTACTGGAATCTATAACTCGGCTGTACTTTGTTTTAACGGCAGGATTCAGTTTATACAGAACAAGACCTTAATTCCCAATTATGATGTTTTTGATGAGGTCCGTTATTTTGAACCTGCCAAAGATGTTTTTGTATTTGAGTTCGGCGGGGAAAAACTTGGCATTTCAATTTGTGAAGATATTTGGAACGACGCCGATTATTGGAAAAAAAGATTATATCCAATTGATCCGATAAAAAAATTACTTCACAAAGGTGCTTCCATTTTAATTAACATATCTGCAAGCCCTTATGCTTACGGCAAAAGAAAAGAAAGATATATGATGTTGAAGACATTGACTAGTGACGAGAAAATTCCTTTAGTTTATGCATGTTCTGTTGGCTCTCAAACCGATTTAATTTTTGATGGTGCTAGTATGTGTTTCAATAAAAAAGGGAACTTGGTTAAAATGGGAAAGTTTTTTCATGAAGATTATTTTATTTACGACACTAATGAGAATTTTAATGATGAAATTGTAGAGGTGGAAAGAAGTTTTGAAGAAGAAGTTTTAGATGCATTAATTTTAGGCTTAAGAGATTATGCTGTGAAAACTGGATTTAAAAAAGCGCTTATTGGATTGAGCGGTGGAATCGATTCAGCGCTGGTCACTTACATTGCGGTGCAAGCTTTGGGTAAAGATAATGTTCATGTTGTTCTCATGCCATCTAAATATTCTAGTACTGGGAGTATTAAAGATTCTGAAAAATTGATAAAAAATCTTGGAATCTCTTTTGATAAAATTACCATCCAACCTGTGGTAGATAAAATTCTTGAGGTATTAAAACCAGCATTTAACAATAAACAAGAAGATATTACCGAAGAAAATATCCAATCGAGGGTTCGAGGTGTTTATTTAATGGCTTTATCTAATAAACATGGCTACTTGCTTTGTGCAACTGGAAATAAATCAGAGCTAGCAACTGGTTACGCTACTTTATACGGAGATATGTGTGGTGCCGTTTCAGTTATTGGTGATGTCTACAAAACCCAAGTTTACAAAATAGCTAAGTTCATAAATCGAGAAAAAGAAATTATTCCCAATGAAATTATTCAGAAGACTCCTTCAGCAGAATTAAAACCTTTACAAACTGACCAAGATACTTTACCTCCTTACGAGATTCTTGATGTAATCTTAAAAATGTACCTTGAAGACTATAAAGAATATAATGAAATAGTAGGAATTGTGAAGAATGAAGAATTAGTAAAAAAAGTATTGCGTATGGTAGATTTGAACGAATTTAAAAGAAAACAAGCTGCGCCAGTGCTTCGTGTTTCAACAAAAGCTTTCGGATATGGAAGGCGTTATCCAATTGTTCAAGGATGGAGGAGGTAAATTACTCAAATAATTTTTCAAGTTTAGATTTAAGGGATTAACATTATGAGAAAGATAAATCAGTTTATATTTTTTGTATTAATAGGATTTGGTTTGAGCTTTGCTCAATTTAGTACTAAATCAAACATTGTTAGAATCAACATATATAAATCTTTTGACAAAGTGCATCCGCGCTCTCAATTAAAGTTAGCTGTTGCTGCTGATATTGATTCGTCATTTCATATCAATTCCAACAAACCGCATGAAGACTTTTTAATTGCTACACAAATAAAAATAAACAGTGACACTTTTAAGGTAATTAAAATTGAGTACCCAAAAGCACAAGATATAAAATTGAGTTTTTCTGAAAAACCTGTCTCCGTTTATCAAGGTAAAGTGTTGTTTGGGGTTTTAATTCAAGTGCCAGATTCACTTGAACCTGGTAGTTACAAAATTCCAGTTGAAATGACATATCAAGCATGTAATGATCAGTCATGTTTACCGCCTGCTAACTTGAAAAGCGAGGTTGAAATTTTAGTAGTTAATAACAAAACTCAAATTAACGAAATTAATGCTGATATCTTTTCCAAACTAAATTTGAGTTACCAGAACAGCCCTTCTAATGTTGCTTTTAGTACTGCCCAGAAAGGTTCTGTTTCAGAAGTGCTTGAGTCAAGTGGAATTATCTTAAGTCTTTTAATAGTTTTTATTGGCGGATTAGCACTTAACTTAACACCATGCGTTTATCCTTTAGTGCCAATTACTATTGGTTATTTTGGTGGTCAAAGCGAAGGTAAAACGAAAAGGCTAATCTTATTAGGCTTGTTGTATGTTTTAGGAATGGCACTTACTTATTCAGTAATTGGAGTTGTTACTGCTTTAAGCGGGGCAGTTTTCGGGACTTTGTTACAAAATACTTTTGTATTAATTGGGATAGCACTAGTATTAGTAGTCTTATCACTTAGTATGTTTGGTGTTTATGAATTTAAGCTGCCTGATAAATGGGTTGCTAAAGCTGGCAATGCAAAAGCTGGCACCTTTGGTGCTTTTTTTATGGGATTGACTATGGGAATTGTTGCTGCCCCGTGTATAGGGCCTTTTATTTTAGGGTTAGTTACTTATGTAGCTAGCAGAGGCGATGTTTTTTATGGGTTTCTGCTATTTTTTGTAATGGCTTTGGGTTTGGGTCTTCCTTATTTATTTCTTGCGATATTTTCTGGCAAGATAAAAAAGCTCCCACGCGCTGGCGATTGGATGGAAGCAGTTAAGCATATCTTTGGTTTTTTGCTTTTAGGCATGGCAATTTACTTTATCGCTCCTATTTTCCCTAAAGCTTTTAACTCATACTTACTGCCTGCTTTTATGTTTTTTGCTGCTTTTTGGCTTTTATTTATTGATAAAATGGCAAATAATGTAAAAGGGTTTCGAATTTTTAAAATAATTTTTTCAATAGTAATTATGTTGATTTCCGTTTATGCTATGCTGCCTTCGTCTAAAAATGAACCTGAATGGGTCAAATTTTCAAATGAAAAATATTCTCAGGCAATTAATCAAAAGCAAAAAATTATATTAGACTTTTATGCCGATTGGTGTATTCCATGTAAAGAGTTAGATGCCTCAACATTTAGCGATTCAAGAGTTATTAAAGAGAGCAGCAGCTTTAAAATGTTTAAGGTTGATATGACAAAAACAGCTTCTGAAGAGACCGAATCATTAAGGAAACAATTTAATATTATAGGTATGCCGACAGTAATATTTATAAATTCAAACGGAGAAGAGGTAAAAAGATTGACAGGCTTTGTAAACGCCGATGAATTTTTATCGATAATGAAGCAGGTCAATTAACAATAAATTGCTAATCTTTAACGGCATTCATATTTTTAAGTACTAAAATAAATGTTAAACATCATATAGGTATTAAAAGAGGAAATGGAAAAAGAAAAAACAACAGAAAAGGAAATTCAGAATCTTAACGAAGTAACAGTAAGATTTGCCGGTGATTCTGGAGACGGGATGCAATTAACCGGGACCCAATTTAGCGATACTACTGCTTTATTTGGTAATGACTTGGGTACTTTACCCGATTATCCAGCAGAAATTAGAGCTCCTGCTGGTACTTTATATGGAGTTAGTGGTTTTCAAGTTCATTTTAGCTCCGAAGATATTCATACACCAGGAGATACACCTGATGTTCTAGTAGCTATGAACCCTGCCGCATTAAAAATTAATTTAAAAGATCTCAAACCGAATGGGATGATTATTGCAAATACAGATTCATTTGATATGAAAAATTTGAAAATGGCAGGTTATGATAGCAATCCTTTAGAAGATGGCTCACTGTCAAACTACAAAGTGTTTCCAGTGCCAATAACTTCTTTAACTTCTAATGCGTTAAAGGAAAGTACACTTTCCACAAAAGAAATTACCCGTTGTAAAAACTTTTTTGCACTGGGTTTAACTTACTGGTTGTTTAATAGACCAATAGAACCAACTTTAGAATGGATTAAAGATAAATTTTCAAAAAGACCAGAGCTTGTTGAAGCTAATTCAACTGCATTAAAAGCTGGTTATTACTTTGGTGATTCAACAGAAATTTTCACTACAAGATATCAAGTTGAACCTGCACATTTACCTAAAGGAACTTATAGAAATATTTCTGGCAACGAAGCAATTGCATTAGGATTTGTAGCAGCGTCTCTAAAAAGCAATCTGCCACTTTTTTTAGGTTCATATCCTATTACTCCAGCATCTGATATTTTACACTATTTAAGTACTTATAAAAATTATGGTGTAAAAACATTTCAAGCGGAAGATGAAATAGCAGGAATTACCGCTGCTATTGGTGCAGCCTATGGCGGTTCATTGGCAATTACAACTACCAGCGGTCCTGGCATGGCTCTTAAAACTGAAGCAATGGGTTTGGCAGTTATGACTGAGTTGCCTGTGGTAATAATTAATATTCAGAGAGGTGGGCCCAGCACAGGTTTGCCAACTAAGACAGAACAAGCAGATTTGTTCCAAGCAGTTTTTGGACGAAATGGTGAGGCGCCTATACCTGTTCTTGCTACTTCAACCCCAAGTGATTGCTTTTATATGGCCATAGAAGCAGCAAGAATTGCGATTAAATATATGACGCCTGTTATTTTACTGAGCGATGGTTACATTGCCAATGGTTCTGAACCATGGCGGTTACCAAAACCAGAGGAGATAGCTGATATACCAGTGAAATTTGTTAAAGATAAAGAGGGATTTGCTCCCTATAACAGAAATGAATATTTAGCTAGACCATGGGCAGTACCTGGTACTCCTGGTTTGGAACATAGAATTGGCGGTCTTGAAAAAGCTCATATCACAGGTAATGTGAGTTATGATCCCGAAAATCATGAATTTATGGTTCGCTTAAGAGCTCGTAAAGTTCAAAATGTTCAGAATGATATACCAGATTTGACCGTTATTGGTGAGCAAGAAGGTGAACTGCTTGTTCTTGGCTGGGGCGGTACTTATGGCGCTATTACCGAGGCAGTTAAAAAAGCACAAAAAGATGGATTGAAAGTATCTCAAGCACATCTTAAATACCTTTTCCCAATGCCTAAGAATACAAAAGATGTATTAAAAAGATTTAAGAAAATTTTAATACCAGAATTAAATTTAGGTCAACTTGCAACTATTATAAGAGCACAGTTTTTGGTTGAACCAATTTCACTGACTAAAATTAAAGGCTTGCCTTTTAAGACAAGTGAGGTATATAACAAAATAAAAGAAATTTTTGGAGGCAATAATGGAAGATAGTATAGATGTTAAAGAAGTAAAACTTACTGCAAAGGACTTTGCTTCAGATCAGGATGTTAGATGGTGTCCAGGTTGTGGCGATTATTCTATCCTAGCACAAGTACAAAGAACTTTTCCCGATATTGGTGTGAAAAAAGAGAATATAGTATGGGTTTCTGGAATTGGTTGTTCCAGCCGCTTTCCTTATTATATGAGCACTTACGGTTTCCATGGAATTCACGGTAGAGCACCAGCTATTGCCACAGGGTTAAAAGTAGCTAGACCGGATCTTTCTGTATGGGTAGCGACAGGTGATGGAGATTTGCTTAGTATAGGTGGTAATCATTTTATTCATGCTTGTAGAAAGAATGTAGATTTAAAGATTCTTCTCTTCAATAATAGAATTTATGGATTAACTAAAGGTCAATATTCGCCCACTTCAGAAAAAGGTAAGATCACTAAAAGTACCCCTTTCGGAAGTGTTGATTATCCATTTAATCCTATCTCCTTAGCTCTTGGTGCAGAAGCTACATTTGTTGCTCGTACAATTGACCGTGAGCCAAAACATATGCAAGAAATGATTAAACGTGCCGCAGCTCATAAGGGAATTGCATTTATAGAGGTATTTCAAAACTGCAATATTTTTAACGACGGCGCATACGAATTACTCACTGATAAAGAGACTAAAGCGGATAATGTGGTTATACTTGAACATAATAAACCTCTTGTATTTGGTAAGGAAGGTAATAAGGGTATCAAATTAGATGGCTTTAAACCTGTAGTGGTTGATTTGACAGACGGCAAATATTCAGTTAATGATCTTTGGGTCCATGATGAGCACGATGAAAGTCCAGCAAGAGCATTTATTCTATCTCAGTTTACCGAAATTCCTAATATGCCAACTCCTATTGGTGTTTTTCGTGCAATTATTAAGGAAACTTACGATGCTGGAGTTGAAGATCAGATAAAAAGAATTACTGAGAAAAAAGGTAAGGGCGATTTAAAATCACTTTTGTATAGCGGCAATACCTGGGAAGTGAACTAGTAATTTTATAATTTCTTTAAGGGCGAAGAGATTAACTTCGCCCTTTTTATTTAGATTGGCTGAAATATCTCGTGCTTCTTACTAATTTATTTTTGTGGAATTTTTTGACTACTAATAGAAATACAGTTTAATGGACGATTTCCAAAAGCTCAAACAAATAATTTTTTCAAATAGATCTTTTTTGCTAACTACACATATTAACCCAGATGCTGATGCTATTGGTTCCCAATTAGCCTTTTACGAAATATTGAGAAAATTAAACAAAGAAGTCTTTGCTGTTAACCATAGTTCAACTCCTTATTTTTTACAATTCCTTGATAGTAATAACGTAATAGAAAAGTTTGACCAACAAAATCATTCTCAACTTTTTCAAAAGGTTGATGTAATTATTTTGCTTGATCTTAACCAAACTAATAGAATTGTTAAGATGGAAAATTACTTTCGAGAGTTTGCTGGGATAAAAGTTTGTATTGACCATCACCAAGACCCTGAGAATGCATTCGACTACATATTTGGCAACACAGAATATTCTGCCACAGGAGAAATAATCTATGATTTTATAAAATCAACAAAAATTGTAGAACTTGATTATAACATTGCAGTACAATTATATACCGCAATAATGACAGATACCGGCTCATTTAGATTCGAAAGGACAACCTCAAAAGTTCATTTGATAGCTGCAGAATTATTAGAATATGGAGTTAATCCCACTGAAATATACGATAAAATATATAGTCAGAATCATTTTAGTAAAATTAAACTTTTAGGAGAAGCACTAAAAACAATTCAGCTTGATGATACTAAACAAATAGCTTATATGATAATTACCAATACTGATATTAAAAACACTGGTGCTGACGAATCTGAAGTCGATGGTTTTGTAAATTTTTGTTTATCAATTGAGGGAGTTAAGATTGGTATTTTATTTTTTGAATTAAAAGATGGAATTAAAGTTAGCTTTCGTTCCAAAGGGAAAATTCCAGTTAATAAATTGGCTGCCGAATTTAACGGTGGGGGTCATTTAAATGCAAGCGGCACTAGGCTCTTTAACGTTACTATTGAGGAGTACCTGCCAAAAATTATTAAAGCAGCTCAAAATTATTTGTAAAAAAAGAGGAAATTATGTTGTTCAAACTAAATTTTGCTTCCTATAAGGATGTTGTGAAGCTTGAAAGATATTCTGCTTTAGTAAAGTTTATATCTACAGATGAAAATGTAAAGAAAGAATTAGAACTATTTGAAGATAAAGTTAGCATTAAACTCAGTAGTCTGCAAAGAAAAATCTTTTTAGATGAGAAAACTAATTCAATTGTTTTAAATAACTCACTTAAAGAACCATCGGTTGTATACCTTTATAAGGTAAATATTAAAAAAAATTTCACAGTAGATTATTTTAGAAATATCTTAGCGGGATTAACTCAATCATTAAAAAACTCTGGCCTAAGTTCTTTGAATATTCTTGTGCCTGATTATCACTTATATGATAAATACTTCGATAAAGAATATTATTACCAAACGTTTTTAGAGGGTATATGGTTAGGTAACTATACTTTTGATAAATACTTAAGTGAAAAAGAAAACCCCAAAAAATTAATCGTTAACTTGTACTCGTCAGATTATATTATAATAAAACGCATCATTAAAGTAACTGAACATATAATGCAATCTGTATATTTTGCAAGAGATTTGGTAAACGAACCGGCAGTAGCTTTAACACCAATGGAATTAGCTAAGCGCACAAAGATTGAGCTTACTAAAAGAAATGTTAATGTAAAAATTTTCGATAAGAGGGAACTTCAAAAAAGAAAAATGGGAGCTATTTTAGCGGTTGGAGGCTCAAGCATAAACCAACCGTGTTTAATAGTTATGCACTATAAGCCTAAAAGAAAAGCCAAGAAAAAAATTGTATTAGTTGGAAAAGGTGTAACATACGATTCGGGTGGCTTGTCAATTAAACCTACTTCAGGTATGATCGAAATGAAGGCTGATATGGCAGGCGGTGCTTTGGTAATTGGTATAATGAGAGCAATTGCTTTGGCAAACTTGCCAATAGAAATAGTTGGCATTGTCCCCGCTGTTGAAAATATGTTAGCCGGTGGTTCGTATAAGCCCGGCGACATTATTAAAACATCTAGTGGAAAGACAATAGAAGTTAAAGATACTGATGCTGAAGGGAGAATTATTTTAGCTGATGCACTTGAGTATGCTTCAAAACTAAAACCAGATCAAATAATTGACTTCGCAACATTAACCGGTGCATGTGTAGTTGCTTTAGGTGAAATTGCTGCTGGATTGATGACCGAAGATGATAATTTAGCTGAAGCTTTATTAAAAAGCAGCAACTTAACTTTTGAAAGAATATGGCGCCTCCCGTTTTGGAAAGATTATAAAGACATGATAAAAAGTGACATTGCTGATGTAAGTAATTTAGGACCAAGATGGGGAGGAGCAATTACCGCCGGCAAATTCTTGGAACATTTTGTTGATGAAAAAATTCCATGGGCACATTTAGATATTGCTGGACCTGCTATTAAACATAAATCAACAAATTATACCGAAAAATACGATACGGGATTTGGAATTAGATTAATGTTCGACTATTTGTCAAAAATTTAAATAAGGACCGCTTATATTACTTTTAAAAAATCTTTGATTTTAAGACAGTTGCGCATTAGAAAATTATCTATTTACTTTTGCTTGCGACTTATCCACAGTCTTTATTTATCATGATTATTCACCACTTCATGGTGCTGCCTTTGCGTAATAATAATATTTTTGGTGTTAATTATACGGCTGTATTAATTGTCCATCTTTCATTTGTAATATATAATCACCTAACTGCACGAGGTCAGGATTATGGGTTACAAGCAAAAAAGTAAGTCCAAGCTTCTCTTTAAGCTCGATAAATAATTTGTGAATAACCTCGCTGTTTGTAGAATCTAAATTCCCGGTTGGCTCGTCAGCAAAGATAATTGATGGGTTGTTTGCAAGCGCTCTTGCAATGGCTACTTTCTGCTGCTCACCACCAGAAAGTTCTGATGGTTTATGATCATGCCTGTTATTAAGCCCAACTAAACTAAGTAGTTCTTTTGCTTTTTGCATAGCTTTAGTCTTACTTACTTCTGCAATCATCATTGGTATTGCAACATTTTCGACTGCTGTAAATTCAGGCAATAAGTGATGAAACTGAAAAACAAAACCAATATTTTGATTTCTAAAACGAGATAGACTTTGGTCGTCTAATGAAAAAATATCCGTATCTTTTATAATAACTCTTCCACTATCCGGTACATCCAAGCCGCCGAGAATATGAAGCAAAGTGCTTTTGCCGGCTCCAGAAGCTCCTTCGATTATGGTAATTTTATTTTCTATTAGCGAAAAAGAAATTCCTTTTAAAACTTCTAATTTTTTGTTATTAGTAGCTTTTAAGAATGATTTGTGAATATTTTCTGCTTGTAATATCATTTAATTTACTCATATTTTATTGATTCTATTATTACGGTGTTGGCTGCTCTTTTAGCAGGATATAAAGCCGCAAAAAATGTAAGTAGAAATGACATTCCTCCTACTGCTATTATATCACTAATTCTAACTTGAATAGGAAGAGAATCAATTATGTATTTTGTCGGATCTAATGGGTATAAATTATACTTAATTTGCAGATAGCAGATTAATAACCCAATGAATATTCCGGCTGTTGTTCCAAGTAAGCCAAGTAAAAACCCTTCACTTAAAAATATTTTTTGTATTGACGTTTTCTTTGCTCCTAAAGAACGAATTAATCCAATGTCTTTTTTCTTTTCAAGGACAGACATAGTTAACGACCCTAAAATATTAAATGTAGCTACTGCAATTATTAAACACAGTAAAATGTAAGCAGACCATCTTTCAATTATCATCACATTGTATAAATCTTTGTGTAGGTCATACCAAGTATTAACTGAATAATTTTCTGTACCTAATTTTTTTAATAAAGCTTTCTTTACTGAGTTAGATTTATCAATATCAGTTAATCGCAAATCAAAACCATTAATACTTTTACCTAACCCGAATAATTTTTGTCCTGAATCAATCGAAGTGAAAATATATGAAACATCGTATTCTCTGTTGTTCGATTCAAAAATGCCTGTTACTAAAAATTTTTTTGTGTTGGGAATAGCAAAATTAGTGACAGCTCTTTCAATATTATAAGCTGATGTAACTGAAATTGTATCTCCTACTCTAACTGATAACCTTAAAGCTGTTGGTAAACCTAAAATTATTTTATTCGTCTTTGAATCAGAAATTAAATCGTATTTTCCCGAAATTATTTTTGTTGCTACTCCCCAATCTTTATTATGTCCAAGATTACTGTTATTTGATGTTATACCTTTCATATTAAGTATCTCATAGCTTTTTTTATACATAGCTATTACTTTTCCTTCAACAAATGGGGATACTAATTCAACATATTTTTCTTCTTGAATTTTCTTATAAATTGAATTGTAGTTTGTAGTCAATGAATCAGTTAAAATGTTAATTCTAACATGTGGGTCAAAACTTATTAATATACTTGTAACAATTGAACCAAAACCATTAAAAACTGATAGAACAATAACTAAAGCTGCCACACCAATTGTAATTCCAAGAGTAGAAAAAGCAGAAATAATAGAAATAAAACTAATTTTATGTTTAGCCTTTATATACCTTTTTGCGATAAAAAATTCGAACATTTGTTTTTTGCTCTAATAATTTTCATTCAAACTTTATGGCAGAAATTGGATTTATGTTTGATGCAATATAACTCGGTATTAAGGAAGCAGCAATACAAAGAATAAATGTAATCACCGAAACTAACAAGTAATTCCCAAAATCAATTGAAATCGGCACGTACGAAATAAAATATACATTAGAAGGAAGAGAAATAATATTAAACTCTTTTTGTAGGTAACTTAAAATAAAAGCCAGCAGATTACCTAAAATTATCCCTATCAAAGAAAGATAAACTCCCTGAAGGAGAAAAATTTTTATGATATCTATTTTACTAGAACCTAATGCTTTCAGTATACCAATGCTGCTTATTTTTTCTAATACCAACATTAAAATAGTACCAATTATATTGAACACCGCAACAATTATTATTAATCCTAAAATAATTGGTATGGGCTTTTTTTGTAAGTCCAACCATGTAAAAATGTTTTGATGAATTTTATAAATAGACCTTACATAAAATGGATAGTGTAGATAATCTTGCAAAGAATCTGAAACTTGCTGAATTTGAGTGACATTTTTGACTCTTAAGTTAAATCCAGATACCTCACCTCTCATTCCAAATAATTTTTGAGCCGTGTTAATATTTATGTACGCATAAATATCATCATACTCAGACATTCCACTTTCAAAAACACCGCTAACGATAAACTGTTGTATTGCCGGAGGATTGTTAATTGATGGTATTTGGTTATTTCTAAGGGAAAAAATAGTTACTTTTTCACCAACGTTTAACAATAATTTCTCAGCAAGCTTTTTACCTATTATAATTGTAGGGGTATTTTCTGAGTCTGTTAATTCAAATTTGCCGTTTGTTATGAATTTGGATATTGTCAGGTCGCTGCTTTCGGGATTAATACCAATAATGGTAACACCGTCTGTTCTCTTTTTAGATTTTATAATTGAGAGCTTTGAAACATAGAGGGTGATAGAAGATATATTATTTGCAAATTTTGATTCTATTTCTTCAATAACACTTTGAAAATTTTCAATATTTTTGTCGCCGAATGCGGTTATTTTAATATGGGAATTAAAATCAATTATTTTTTCCGAAACTATCTTTTGAAAGCCATCTAATATGGTGAGTGCTATTATAACAATTGCCACGCCGAGCGCTATACCGCCTATAGTAATTCTTGATATAAAAGAAAGTGTCCTCGAATTTTTTTTAGAGCCTATGTACTTTTTAGATATGTAGAATGTATAAGACATTTGTATAAATGACAGTAAATTAAAAATACAAAACTAAAAATAGGCACATAAATTGACATTCAAAACCGAAAAACATATTTTAATACCCCTCTTTAGATTAATTTTTACGGCATTTGTAGAAATTTAAAAACCAAATTTAGTTCTTTGGCATATTGATTAAAATATTTTTTTGATTGTGATTTTTAGCCAACTATTTGTTTATTGTAGTTACATGTTATATAAATAGCTTCATAAACAACGGGGCGTAGCGTAGCCCGGTTAGCGCGCCTGCTTTGGGAGCAGGAGGTCGCAGGTTCGAATCCTGCCGCCCCGACATCCGGGAGTTCATTGGACGCTAAATCATAAATTTTTAAGGTAGGCAGTAAAATTATCAGTGTATGAAGGGAAGTAGTAAGAGTAAGAAAAGGTAGATAGCGCGTCCCGACTTAGGGAGTCGGGAAGGTCGCAGGTTCGAATCCTGCCGCCCCGACACTCGGGAGTTCATTGGACGCTAAATCATAAATTTTTAAGGTAGGCAGTAAAATTATCAGTGTATGAAGGGAAGTAGTAAGAGTAAGAAAAGGTAGATAGCGCGTCCCGACTTAGGGAGTCGGGAAGGTCGCAGGTTCGAATCCTGCCGCCCCGACACTCGGGAGTTCATTGGACGCTAAGTCATAAATTTTTAAGATAGGCAGTAAAATTACCAGTGTATGAAGGGAAGTAGTAAGGGTAAGAAAAGGTAGATAGCGCGTCCCGACTTAGGGAGTCGGGAAGGTCGCAGGTTCGAATTCTGCCGCCCCGACATTAAGGGTAAGAGTAGTAGATAAGGAAGAGAAAAAGTAAAGAAAATTGTAAACTGTTATTAATTAATCTGTGATTTGTTAGGGAATTCTTCCTATGGTTTCCAAATAAAAATAAAATTGTAAATTTACTGTAATTATTTTTAGAAATTAATTATAAGCGCCCATAGCTCAATTGGATAGAGCAACAGCCTTCTAAGCTGTAGGTTAGTGGTTCGATTCCACTTGGGCGTACAAAGATTAATGATTGAATTAAAAGTGTTATATTCAGAATTATTAACCCAAAAAGTTTGTGTGAATTCAAGTGAATTATTTGCATAAGCTCGATATCCCGGCGCTGATATGTGAAAAATTTGGGTTAAAATTAAAATCTAATTAGTTCTTTTTCATTCTAAATGGTGAGCATAGCTCAGTTTGGTTAGAGCATCTGGTTGTGGCCCAGAAGGTCATGGGTTCAAGTCCCATTGCTCACCCATAAAAATTTGGCCCCATCGTCTAATGGTTAGGACATCGCCCTTTCACGGCGGTAATATGGGTTCGAATCCCGTTGGGGTCACAAATAAAAAGTCTCATTTATATGAGGCTTTTTTTATTTTAAACTGTTTCTATTACTGAACTTTCGAAAAATTACTTAATCTGAAAATGATTAGAAAAATTTATAACCAGATAATAGCCGGTAAAGATTGTTATCAAACCAATACCCCTAATGTTAAAAAGAATTTTTTGGCTGGTATCTGCTTGTATATGAATGTTGTTAGAATTGTTTTGTACACAAGTAAGCAAGCCAAGAAAGGAATTTATGGGGATTCTGAGTGGATAAGTTCTTCGCTTGATATGCTTCATAGTTTTGAAAAGTGTGGAATGTATTTTGAAATATCTGGCATGGATAATTTACGAAAAGTAAAAGGTCCTGTTATTTTTGTATCTAACCATATGAGCACGCTGGAAACTTTAATTTTGCCAGGTATAATTCATCCTATTCATCGAGTTGTATTTGTTATGAAGGAGGAATTAGTAAAGTTTCCATTTTTTGGAAGGGTTTCTGCTGCACGCGACCCAATACTTGTAAAAAGAGAAAATCCAAGAGAAGATTTAATAACAGTTTTAGAACAAGGAGCAAAAAAAATTCAAGAGGGTAAATCAGTAATTATATTTCCTCAGAAAACCAGAACAAAGTATTTCGAAGAAAAATCTTTTAATACACTCGGCATAAAATTAGCTAAAAAAAATAATATTCCTGTAATCCCAATTGCCTTGCTGACCGATGCATGGGAAAATGGTAAAATAATTAAAGAATTTGGTAAAATTGACACTTCAAAAAAAGTCCGCTTTTGTTTTGGCGAACCAATTACTGATTTATCTAATACATCTCTTGCCCATTTAGGCATAATTAATTTTATTAAAAATAAACTAATTGAGTGGGGAAAACAAAACTTAATAATAAATTGACACTAATTGTTACAATCAACCGAGAGTTATATTCAATTATCTACAGTTTGCCATAATTGCATACAGATAATTAACAATTCCTTAACATTAACTTAACACTCTAATAATCGCCAAATCGTATTTTTGCACGATAACAAAAAAAGTAGTGAATGGTTCATATTACTCTTTTAGGTGAGAAAATTTAAAAATTAATGTTAGAACTAAAGTAGGAATAATAAAAGGATAAGTGAAGTATTTGATAATGTTATTTTTCACAATCCAATGTTTACCTGCCAAAATAAAATTTACTTGGCAAGTATTAATTGTTACGATATACAACCTAACTTTTTTCAGTATTTCCGCAGTAATTATGCTTTATTAAATTGTATGTAAATTGAAATCAAGATAGCTATTTAATTCAAAAATAAATTTCAGACTTATATAAAATAATTAAGACATACTCTAAAATAACAGGAGACTTTAAGATGTTTAACAAAATTCTTTTAGTTTTGTTTATAATTTTCAGCCAATTAACATTTGCGCAATTGCAACTGAACGGTGCTGGTGCAACTTTCCCGTATGTTATTTATATGAAATGGTTTGACGAATACAAAAAAGAAACTGGAGTTCAATTTAATTATCAGTCAATTGGCAGTGGTGGCGGCATACGACAAATTATAGAAGGTACTGTAGATTTCGGTGCCAGTGATGGTCCAATGAACGACCAGCAATTGCACGAAGCATTGCAAAAAAGAGGTACTGAAATATTGCACATTCCTACGGTTTTAGGAGCAGTTGTAGTGGGATACAATTTGCCAAATATAGGCAAAGGACTAAAATTAGATGGTGTAACTTTAGCAGATATTTTCTTAGGTAAAATTAAAAAGTGGAATGATGCAAGAATAAAAGTCTTAAACCCCGATTTAATACTGCCAGATCGTTACATTGTAGTTGCACATCGTTCAGATGGAAGCGGTACAACCTTTATTTTTACTGACTACCTTTCCAAGGTTAGTAAAGAATGGGAGACTAAAGTGGGAAGAGGCACTTCAGTAAATTGGCCAGTTGGGCTAGGTGGAAAAGGTAACGAAGGTGTTGCAGGCTTAATTAAGCAAACTCAAGGTTCAATTGGTTATATAGAGTTAGCTTATGCAGTGCAAAACAATACACCCTATGCTTACATTAAAAACAAAGCAGGAAATTTTGCTGAGCCTTCATTTGAATCAGTAACAGCAGCTGCTGAAGGTGCTGCTAATAATATGCCTCCAGATTTGAGAGTTTCAATCACAAATGCAGATGGAAAAAATTCTTATCCTATTTCAGGCTTTACTTGGCTTTTAATTTATAAGGATATCAAAAACCCATCGAAAGCATCTGCAATTGTAAAGTTTTTAAAATGGGCAATGACAAAAGGACAATCGTTTGCGACTTCTTTATATTATGCTCCATTGCCAAAAAGCGTTGTGAAATTGTGTGAGAATAAAATTAATACTATAACATCGAATGGGAAGAAGGTAAATTTGAAATAGTTTTGTAAATTTATATCGCAAATTAATAATTGGATGTGCTTTAAAGGCTTGGCTAAAAATACCTTTCGTAAATATAATATTGGTGATTTTATATTTGAAAAACTAACGTTGCTATTTGCTGCGTTAGTTTTATTTCTAATTCTGCTGATGACATTCGAAATGTATACTGGTTCTTTGGGTTCTATTAAAAAATTTGGTTGGAATTTTTTAATTAACTCTGAGTGGGATCCTGTTCAAGAAATTTTTGGCGCTCTTCCAATTATCTTCGGCACTCTTTTTTCCTCTTTTTTAGCATTAATTATTTCTTTGCCATTAAGCTTAGGTGTAGCTATCTTTTTATCAGAATTAGCACCATCATGGTTGGAAAAACCTCTTTCTTACTTAGTTGAATTGTTAGCAGGCATTCCTAGCGTGATATATGGCTTGTGGGGAATATTTGTTTTAGTACCATGGATTAGAAATGACGTAGAGCCATTTTTATCAGAACGTTTTGACTTTCTTCCATTTTTTAGAGGAGCCCCTTATGGATTTGGCATGCTGGCTGCCGTTTTAATATTAGCAGTAATGGTCTTGCCAATTATTTCTTCTATTACAAGAGACGTATTAAAATCGGTACCCCAATCTCAAAGAGAAGCAGCACTGGCCTTAGGAGCAACTAAATGGGAAACTATTAAAATAGTTCTAAAGGAAGCTAAACCAGGCATTCTTGGCGCAACTATGCTTGGATTAGGCAGAGCAATAGGTGAAACAATGGCGGTTACTATGGTGATAGGTAATACTGCTAACATATCTTTATCTCTTTTTGACCCATCTTATACTATGGCAAGCGTAATTGCTAATGAATTTACCGAGGCAACTTCTGATATCTATGTTAGTGCTCTTATTGAATTAGCCTTAGTTTTATTTGTAATTACTGTCTTAATTAATGCATTTGCAAGACTCTTAGTTTGGAGCTTAGAAAGGAAATGGAAGAAAAGTTGAGCCCATCTAAATTTAACTTGATAAAAAGAAAAACAATCAGCTTCATTATGAAGTGCCTAATGATTTTTTCGGTGATTGTGACTCTAGTCCCCCTAGTTTTTATTTTTTATTATACTCTTTCGAAAGGAATCTCATATTTGAATTTAGATTTTTTTATACAAATGCCTAAGCCCGTTGGCGAAAGTGGCGGTGGAATGGCTAATGCAATTGTAGGTACATTAATTTTAATTACAATAGGCGGTAGCATTGGAATACCTATAGGTGTTTTTGCTGGGACGTATTTATCTGAATTTGGCAACAATAAGTTTGGGTACTTAGTTCGATTTATGACCGATGTTTTAAGCGGGGTTCCATCAATAGTTGTGGGTGTAGTTGCTTATACTTTAGTTGTAGTTCCAATGAAACATTTTTCAGCTCTTGCTGGAGGCATTGCGCTTGCAATTCTTATGATTCCTACTATTACCAGAACTACTGAAGAAATGATAAAACTTGTTCCGCACTCATTAAGGGAAGCGGGGTTGGCTTTGGGTATTCCTAAATGGAAAACAACTTTAATGATTGTACTTAAAACAGCTTGGAAAGGTATTGCAACAGGAATCCTGCTTGGTCTATCTAGAGCAGCAGGTGAAACTGCACCTCTTCTGTTTACTGCCTTGGGCAATAGGTTTTGGTCGACTTCTATTTTCCAGCCAATTGCTTCTTTAACAGTTTATATTTATGATTATGCTAAGGCTCCATTTGAGGAGTGGAATAACCAAGCATGGACAGCTGCTTTGGTTCTCATTTTATTGATATCTATATTAAGTTTGTTATTCAAAATTATAACTCGTCCAAAATATAAAACAAATAAATAAGCAGCTTAATATTACAATAATAAATAACTTGCACATGGATATAAAACTTTCAGTGAAGAATTTAGAAGCTTATTATGGTAAAACAAAAGTATTAAAGTCAGTTACAATTGATATACCTAAGAATAAAGTTGTTGCTATTATTGGTCCTTCGGGTTGTGGCAAATCTACTTTTTTAAGATGCTTGAACAGAATGCATGAGGTTGTTGGCGGAACAATTAAGGGGGAAATACTGCTTGACGGCGAGGATATTATGAAAAAGGACCCAGTCGATGTTAGAAGAAGATTGGGAATGGTTTTTCAAAAACCAAATCCCTTTCCAACCATGTCAATTTTTAATAATGTTGCTGCAGGTTTAAAATTTAACGGTTACCGTGATAAAAAGCAGTTGAAAGAAATTGTTGAAAAATCATTAAAACAAGCAGCACTATGGGAGGAAGTTAAAGATAATTTAAACCAGTCTGGTATTAATCTCTCTGGTGGTCAGCAGCAGCGTTTGTGTATTGCCCGCACTTTAGCTGTTAATCCAGAGGTAGTCCTAATGGATGAACCTGCTAGCGCACTTGACCCAATTTCTACTACTAAAATTGAAGACCTAATTTTTGAGTTGAAAAAAAATTATACAATTATAATTGTTACCCATAATATGCAGCAAGCTTCACGCGTTAGCGATTACACTGCATTCTTTTACCTAGGAGAACTTATAGAATATGGAGAAACTAAGAAAATATTTACTTCACCTTCTAATAAACAAACCGAAGATTATATTAGAGGTAGATTTGGTTAACAACTGGAGAACTATATGCAAGAACATTTTAACGAAGAATTAGAAAAACTTAATACTAATTTATTGAAAATGGCTTCACTGGTTGATGATCAAGTCAACCGTACTTTTGAAGCACTTAACTCAAATAATATTGAGCTTTGCAAAAGAGTAAAAGCAAAAGACTTAGAAATTGATGCATACGATAATTTAATTTTAGCTCAATGTGAGAATATATTAGCATTATTCCAACCGGTAGCTTCGGACCTACGTTATGTAATGTCAGTTATTATGATTAATAATCAATTGGAAAGATGCGGCGATATAGCTGTTAATATCTCTCAAAGAATTAAAAAGACATTCGATTATATAAATCTAATAAAAGAATCGGGAATTCTCGATATGCTTAAAAAAGCAAAAGATATGGTTAAGCAATCTATTGACAGTTTCCTCAATAAGGATATTGACTTGGCTTATAACGTAATGATGGAAGATAATGAAGTTGATAAACTAAATAAACAGATTTTTAAAATGCTAGTGGAAAAAATGAAAAATCAACCAGATTTAATTGAACCATGCTCTCATTTAATTGTTTTAACACGACATGTGGAAAGACTTGCCGACCATGCAACTAACATCGCTGAAAATTTGGTTTTTTATGTTGAAGCAAAAATTATAGCTCATAAAAAGAAACTTGGTGAAAAAAGATGGGAAGATGAACTGTAGCTTTTTGTTTATAAGTAATATGAAATTTTTTGCTGCGATTATTATCTATACCAAATCAATAATGTTTCAATCCTATTTTTAACCATCCTGTTTATCTACTACAATTCTGCAATTTATATAACCTAAAAATTCACTTCTAATAAGTTTTTTGGTTAACATAAGTCATTTGTCCGCAACAATCTCTTCAATGATTATAAACTTATTAGCTTAACAGAGCCACTCTAACATTACAAAACTTAGGCACAATTAATAGTTTCTTAACACAGGCTTAATTATGACTTAATATACCTTCAGTAAGTTTGTAGCGGAAGTTCAAGAAAAGAGAGGAGAGAAATGAATTATAATAAACAAACAAAAAGCATGATAAAAACTCTGCTTAATATAATAAGCCTTTCTTTTATACTTTCTATTGTCATCTTGCTTTTTCCACTAAAATTAAATGCACAGTCAAAAGGTTCAGTAAGTGGTAAGGTAGTTGACAGCACTACTGGAGAAGCAGTAATTGGTGCTAATGTTTTATTAAGTGGTACAAATTTCGGTGATGCAAGTGATATTGAAGGTAAATATTTAATCTCTAATGTAGAAGAAGGCACTTATGAAATTGCAGTAAGTTGTATTGGATATGCTAAAAAGAAAATCTCTAATGTGGAAGTAAAAGCTAATAGTAACACAGTAATCAATATTACATTGCAGCCAGAAGCAATCTCAGTCGAAGAGGTAGTTGTAACCAGTAAAGCGGAAAATTCTTATGAAGCTGCTCTAATTAACTTGCAAAAAAATGCAGTTTCAATAAGCGATGGAATAAGTGCTGAACAAATTAAAAAATCACCAGATGCTACATCAAGCGATGCATTACGCCGAATTACAGGCGTATCAGTTGTTGATAATAAGTTTGTATTTGTCAGAGGTACAAGTGAACGCTATAGCTATGCAATGTTGAATAATGTATCATTGTCAAGTACTGAACCAGATAAAAAATCTTTTGCATTTGATTTAATTCCTACCAATTTATTAGACAATATAATAATTGATAAATCTTACTCTGTAGATAAACCCGGCGATTTTGGCGGCGGACTTGTAAAAATGAACACAATTGATTTCCCTGACAAAATAAAACTAAATATTACATTAACTGGCTCATATACCAACAATACATCTCTAAATAATTTCAGGACCTACAAAGGTGGTAAATTAGATTTCTTGGGTATTGATGATGGCACAAGAAGCCTGCCGTCTCATATTCCTCCTGATTTAAGCAAAGGAAATTACACACCTGAACAAATGTTAGAATTTGCTAAACAATTTCCAAATAATTGGTCAACTACGAAGACGAAGGCACCTATTAATGGCAGTTTCTTAATTTCATTTGGGGATGGAATAACTCTTTTTGGCCCACGCTTTGGTTTTGTTACAGCACTTTCTTATAAAAACAATTTTGTTAAGACTAATCTTGAAAGAAATGAATACGAAGCAAGCGGAGAGCCGAGATTTAATTACAGTGGTGATCAATATACATATTCAACTTTATGGGGGGGATTGTTGAATGTTAGCTATAAAATTAATGATTTGAATAAAATTAGTCTTAAAAACACATACAGTCATGCATCCAACGATGAGGTCTCTCAATTGCATGGTGCCCAATTTACTGACTCCGGTACCGAACAATTCCAATCAGCTATTAGGTTTGATTCGCGTGAAGTTTATTCGGGACAATTAATGGGTGAACATGTTTTACCCAATATTAATGGACTTAAATTCGATTGGAGAGTTTACAATTCAATATCCAATAAAAATGAACCCGACTATAGGAGAGTTATTTATGCTAGGGAACTAGGTACTCAAAATCCTTTTGCTGCTGTTTTAGGATTCCAAGTTAATTTGAAAAATGGCGGAAGGTTTTATTCTAATCTGCATGAAGATACTAAAGGTATAGGTACTGATTTTACTTTGCCTGTTGCAAATCTAAAAATAAAGTTTGGGGCTCTTTTTGATAAAAAAGAACGTGGATTTAATTCTCGCCTTTTTGGAACCATAATTAATGCGCCAGGTAACGGATTTACAGACTTTAATTTGTTATACCTGCCAATAGATAAAATATTTGCACCGGAAAACTATAGAAAGAACGGTTTTTCAATTCAAGAGTATTTGAATGGGACCAATAATTATAATGCTTCAGAAAATATATCCGCTTTTTACTCGATGTTCGAATTGCCTATAAAGTTATTTGAAAAGGAATTAAGAATTATTGCTGGCGGCAGACTTGAGAACTCTCAAATTAAATTAAATTCTCGTGACTTGTCTGACCAGAAAGATATTGTTGTTAATCTTAAGAACATTGATTTTCTGCCATCCCTTAATTTTATATATAAAATAAATGATAACACAAATCTTCGTTTATCGGCAAATCGTACTGTAAATAGACCTGAGTTAAGAGAGTTAGCTCCCTTTGCTTATTTTGATTTTTATACACAAACATCAATAAGGGGGAATGAAAACCTTCAAAGAGCCGAAGTTCAAAATTATGATTTACGATTGGAGACTTTCCCAGAAATAGGTGAGATGATATCGGCAAGTATTTTTTACAAGAAAATTTTAAATGCAATTGAACAAGTGGTCATAACCGGAAGTGCATTAGGCTCTGAAAGAACATTTAGGAATTCTGATAACGCAAAATTATACGGGATTGAATTAGAAGGGAGGTTCTCATTAGGTCATATAAGTAATGTGCTTGATAACTTCTTAATTAATGGAAATTATTCATGGGTGAAATCTTCTGTTACTGTTAAAGGTTCTGAAACCACAATTCCAAGAGATAACCGACCATTACAAGGTCAGTCTCCTTATACAATAAATTTAGGTGTTACATATAACAATCAAAGTTGGGGCACATCCTTTAGTTTACTTTATAACCGCAATGGTGAGAGAATTGTTGAAGTCGCTACCGAGTATGAAGAAGATATTATTGAAGAGCCGCGCAATGTAATTGATATAGTTTTTACTCAGCAAATTAAGCATAATCTTGAATTGAAATTGACAGCAAAAAATTTATTGGGACAAAACCAAATTTTTAAACAAGGTGGCAAAAAAGCACGATTAAACAGCAAAGATTCTTCTATATCACTAACTCTTTCTTATAAAATATAATTTATTAACCTAAAAAGGAGGCTGTAAAATGACTAAAAACACTTTATACTTTTTAATAATAACATTTTTTATAAGTGTTAATATTTTTGCTCAACTTGCACAGTACGACGAAGTTTTGGAAGGCGACATAAATACCGACTTAACATTAAATGCAAGTAAGAAGTATCTGCTGCGTGGTTTTGTAAATGTAAATCCACCTGCTACTTTAACTATACCTGCGGGCACAATTATTTACGGCGAAAAGTCTTCTAAAGGAACGTTGATTATTAACAGAGGTGCAAAGATTAACGCTGTCGGTACACCTCAAAAGCCTATTATTTTTACTAGTCAACAACCCATTGGTCAAAGAGGAGCAGGTGATTGGGGCGGAATAATATTGGCTGGGAAAGCATCACTTAACGTACCGGGGGGAACTGCCGTAATAGAAGGCGGAACTGGAACAGTTTATGGCGGTGGTGATAATCCAGATGATAATGATAATAGCGGAATTATGAAGTATGTTAGAATTGAATTCCCTGGGATTGCATTTTTGCCTGATAATGAAATTAATGGTCTAACTTTTGGCGGGGTAGGAAGCGGAACAACTATAGATTACATCCAAGTAAGCTACAGCGGTGATGACTCTTTTGAATGGTTTGGCGGCAGTGTTAATTGCAAACACTTGATAGCTTTCAAAGGAGTGGATGATGAATTTGATACTGACTTTGGATATCATGGCAAATGTCAGTTTTTGTTTGGCTTAAGGGACCCAAACATTGCTGATATAAGCGGCAGCAATGGATTTGAATCTGATAATGATGGCACTGGCACTCTTAATACTCCACGAACCCAGCCAATTTACTCGAATGTTACTTTAATTGGTCCTTTGTCTACACCTGATTTTACACAATTTAATCCGAATTTTAAAAGAGGTGCTCATTTAAGAAGAGCAACTCTAACATCAATTTACAACTCTATAATTATGGGCTATCCAGTAGGACTTTTAATTGATGGACAAAATTCTGCTGACGGTGCAGTTGCAAATGAACTGCAAATTAGAAATACAATTATAGCTGGTGCACAAGTCGGCAAAAATTTAACTACAAATGTAAATAACTTTGATGTGGTAGCATGGTTCAATACAAATGAATTTGCCAATAAAACATTTGAAACAAGTTCTGAGGTTGGTCTTGTTGACCCATTTAATCTTTTACACCCGAATCCAACACCATCATCAAATTCACCAGCTGCTTTAGGTGCAAATTTTAGTAATGCTCGATTGCAAGATTCATTTTTTACCCAAGTAACATACTTAGGCGCATTTGAACCTAATTCATCACGTTGGGATGAAGGATGGACAAACTATGACCCACAAAATACTGATTACACCATAACAGATGTAAATGACAATATAGATAAGGTTATTTCTTATAATTATCATTTATATCAAAACTACCCTAATCCTTTTAATCCATTAACTACAATAAATTTTTCATTGCCGGTTTCAGACTATGTCGAACTCTCAGTCTATAATTTATTAGGGCAGCATATAGCTACCTTGATTAATGAATTTAAAAACGCTGGTTCATATGCTGTTAACTTTGATGCTTCTAATCTTAGCAGCGGAATTTATTTTTATAAATTGACAACAAGCAAGATAACCATCACTAAGAAAATGACATTATTAAAGTGATCTCCTCTCTCTCCTTCTAATTCCTGCTATGGGTGCCTTCTCCCAGGCACCCTTTTGTTTTTGTTAAAAATATTTACTTCCAATATCGTCAGCCTAAAATTTCCAGAATAGTTTTCATAATTGCCTGTAGAGTTAACTTTTCAACAAAGCAAGCTAACAAGTCTCAATCAATTCCAAGAGTTAAGGTTAACTCAAATGTTATTATGAAAATTAGAGTAAAGTTCTTGATATCCATCTTTTATGAAATTAGTTATAGCTTATCAGTACAAAGGAGAAATTTTTCTAATAATAAAGTTGGGATGAAATTTTTTTATTGAATAGTGTAATGCTGTGCTGTCTCTTAAGATACGCAAAAAGTTTTTTAAGTTCTTGAACATAAGTTTATAGAGATAGTTTGTTTATTTTACCATGACTAAAAGGATTTTCGACTTTTGTAATGCCTTTAATCCATGCGGAATGTTTGGCGGCATTATAATTATTTCTCCCGTTTTTACATTATAAGGATTTCCGCCAATGGTAATTCCTATTTCGCCTTCAACAACATATACTACTGCCTCGTAAGGGGATGTGTGTTCTGTTAAAGATTCATCTTTATCAAAAGCAAACAAAGTTAAATTACCGTTTGCCTTTTTAATAATTTGCTTGCTAACGATTGAGTTGTCTTGGTAGCTAATTGCATTAAAAATAGATTCTTTTTTAATTTGTTCTGTCATCATAACCTTCCTTTATTTCTCCATTTTATTTTTCTTAAATTGAATTGATAACTGAAAGATAAAGTAAACAAGAATAAGTGCGCCAAGTGCAAAAATTGAATCGCCAAACACTCTAAGCCATCTTAGTGTTTGCATAGTGTTTGTTTGTAAAAATTCAGAACTTCTGGCATACCAGTATCCATGTTCTACAGAAGCCCATGTTTGCATCAATCCAACAGGAAGAAGACTGAAAACAACCATCGAAAATAATCCAATATTAATCAGCCAGAAAGACCATTTAACTAATTTGTCGTTCCATTCTAAATCGGGTCTTATACCTCTGAGCGAAAACAACATCAATCCAATACCAAGCATACCGTAAACACCGAAGAGCGCTGCATGCCCGTGGACTGGAGTTGTATTTAAACCCTGCATATAATAAAGTGCGATAGGGGGGTTTATCATGAACCCAAACAACCCGGCACCCACCATATTCCAGAATGCAACGGATACAAAAAAATAAATAGCCCACTTATACTTGCTAACCCATTGAGTAGATTTTGATAATTTAATATTCTCCCATGCTTCGTACCCAACGAATATAAGAGGAACTACTTCAAGAGCGCTGAAGACTGCGCCTAAAGCCAGCACAATCATTGGAGTTCCGGAAAAATAGAGATGATGCAGTGTGCCGATTATTCCTCCAGATAAAAATATTGTAGCAGAAAGTACAGTCGCACGACCTGCAGTTTTTATAGATATCAAATTTAATTTTGCAAACAAAAAGGCAATAACAACAGTGGCGAATACTTCAAAGAAACCTTCAACCCAGAGGTGGACAACCCACCATCGCCAGTATTCTGCAATAGCAAGGTTTGTATGTTTTCCGTACATCAAGGCTGCGGCATAAAAGCCAGCTATTGCAATTGAAGCAATTAAAAACAAAGTAAGGATTGCTTTTTGGTCGTCATTTTTCTTTAAAGCTGGTTTAATTGCACGCCACATTAAAAACAGCCATAAGAATAATCCAATAAACAGAGCAATCTGAAAGAATCTTCCAAGGTCAATGTACTCATAGCCGCTGTGTCCAAATAAAAACCATTGACCTTCCGGCAGCAAATGTTTTGTACTAAGCCATTCACCGAGCATTGAACCCAACACAACAATTAGTAATGCTATAAAAAGGATGTTAACACCGAGTTTTTGTCCTTTAGGTTCTATACCGCTGACTGCCGGTGCAATGTACAACCCTGAGGCAAGCCATGCCGTTGCAATCCAGAATATTCCAAGCTGCAGATGCCATGTTCTTGTAATAACATAAGGGAAAATCTCTGAAAGGGGGATTCCATAGAAACCGCTTCCTTCCACCCCGTAATGAGCTGTTATAACACCAACTATTATTTGTAAAAGGAAAAGCGCAGAAACAACCCAGAAATATTTTATTACTGCCTTTTGTGAAGGTGTTATTGTAGCGCCAAGCAACGGGTCTTCTTTCGGGTAGTCCTTATGTTCTATTTCGCCTTTATTAGCTGCATGGTACCATGCCATAGCGCCTATTCCAAATAGTAATATTATTATGCTAACTCCGGTCCAGACAATAGTATCTGGAGTGGGTATGTTTTGAATTAATTCTTCGTGAGGCCAGTTATTTGTATAAGTAACGTTATCATTTGGTCTGTTTGTAGCAGCAGCCCAGGCGCTCCAGAAGAAGAAAGCGTTTAATTTCCTAAGTTTTTCAGTATCGTTCAAAGTATTTTTTGGTATGGCATATTCTTTCTTGCCGTTTGTAAAAACATCAGTGTAGTGTTCTATATTTTTCTCAATTGCAAAATAACGAACGTCTGGAATCCGAAGCTCACCAGTTGCTTCATTGTAAGTATTTGTTTTGTACATTTGAGTAAGTTTTGCTTTGAGAGCGGATTTCTGTTCTGCAGATAATTGGTCGAAGCTGACATTATATTTTTCGTTCGACCATGAATTGAGAACAGCAATTAGCTCTCGATGCAGCCAATCGGCAGTCCAATCGGGAGCTACATAACTTCCATGTCCCCAAACTGACCCAGATTCCATTCCTCCCATTGCCTGCCATATATTTTGCCCATCCTGAATATCGGATTTTGTAAAGACTAAAACCCCGCTTTCGGTTACAACTCTTTCCGGCACAGGTGGTTTTTGCTGATAAATTTTTACCCCAACCCAACTTAAAACCGTAAATGAAATGACTATTACAAGTGAAAACCCAATCCAATATTTTTTCATGGATTTATCCTTTCGTTAATGTTCTTTAATGAACATGTTAATCGTGGTTAGTAACATTTTCGCCAAACAAGTTTTCTACATAATGAATAAAATGAACATAGGCTTCAACAAACTCTCTTCCTGCGGTAACATCGTTAACGTCATAATTTTTTTTCGACTGAACGTCGTTGTAATATTTTACAACGTTCTGATGAAAAGATTTGTCAACGCGATTAAGTATTTCATCAACAGAGCCTTTATCAATTGCTATATCAGCTGCTTCAATTCCTTCATTAGGTTTATAGCCAACAGGTTTAAGTCCAGTATAACCTTCTCCTTCCCCCATTCTGTGAAGTCTTACTAAAGTTTCAAAGAAAAACATATCGGCAAGTTCTTTTGCTTCGGAATTTAATTTTCTAACATTCTTTACTTTTTCAAAAAGTGTTTTGATTTCATTCTCATATTCTTGCTTTACCCATATTAAAACATAATTAACATTGTTAGTTTCTAAAGCTTTTTTTGCTGCTTTAACAACAGGTCCCTCCATTGAATCACAATGGGCATAAGTTGTGTTTGTGAAAATGAAAATAGTGGATACCAAAACTAATATCAACAAGAATCTTAATTTGTGCAACATTGCAGTTCTCCAAATTTAATTTTTATTGAACTTAAGTTTTAAATACTCGCCAATTAACAAAGCAGTTGGATAAGTAACTTCCTCTTCAGTCTTCGCATGAAGTTTAAGTTTCTCAGCAAACTTAACATATTCAAGTTTATTTTCTTCTTTTGCTACATTTAAAAGATTATCGAGTGCCGAGACAATAGCCTTATGCTCTTCCAACATTTTGGGAAGCTCAGATTTAAGTTTGTCGGTCATTTTTATTACATCTCTCATCTCCTCAGTTATTTTACCCTCAATTAGTTGAGGTAAAATACCTAAGGGTGGGATAGCAAATTCTTCTTCCGCTACAAAATGTGGATGAAGAGTTTGTGCAACAAGCTTTGCCGCTTCAGCAATTTTGCCGCCAATTTTTGTAGCAGCAGCAAGCTGATTATGAAGTTCTTCGTGCTCAAGTTTTAATGATACTGGAATTTTGATATTCATTTTTTTCTCCTCTGTTAAATTCTTAAGTGTTATTTGGGTTGAATTATTGTTAATAAAAATATTGAGTCTTCTATTGCTTTAGCATCGTGAGGAATTGTTTTCTCTAAAACTACTAACTCATTAGCTTTAATTTTAGCAGATTCTTCATTGGCTAAAAAATTAATTTTGCCTGATAAAACAAGTAATGTTATTGGTCCTTCAACCTTATGCTCTAATAAGGAGGCCCCTTTTCGAATTGCTATTAAAACCACACGTAAGTTTGAATTTTTCTGCAAAGTAACAGCGTTACGATCCCCTTTAATCCAGGAAAGTTCTTTCTTTAATTTTTTTATCTCCTTTTCTAAAGATATACTTAACAGAGGTGCTTTAAGGACCCTGTTTTTCAAACTTTCTCTTTGTGCTTTACTCATCTTAAGCTAGCTCCTTTAATCTTTATTAGATTCATTACTAACATAAGATTTTAGTGCGTTGGAATCCTTGACTTAAGTCAGAATAGTGTAAATTCAATAAAATCATAACAATTTTGTTTTTAATAAACGATTACTTTCCAAAAATCTCTTTTTTATCCAACGGTTTTAATTCTGGTTTATCAATATTCTTAAACTTATTTTTTTGCTTATCATTTAAGCTTTCTCCAATTTCATCAATCAAATCCTCTATTTGCGAAGCGCGTTTGTCGTGTCCTCTTTTTACACTTATTTTTTCGAAGAAACCAGGTTCATCATCATTTTTAACTCGCTCTTTAATTTCAGCAATTATTTTCTTGTCTTCTTCTATAATTGTTTTTATTTGTCCAATCTTCGGAACGATTGTTTTAATTTGTTCAGCGCTAAGCTCTAAATAATCTTTTACTTTTTCTGTATCGAGCAATGAAATATTGTTTTGTGAATAAGTTAAGTTTGCAAGTATCATTACAAGTATGAAAACAATTGTTTTAGTTCTCATTTGGATAACCCTTATTTATTTGTTCTTCATTATTTTTATTATGGGCTTTCGATTGATTTAATTTCCAAACTAAGATAAAAATTACAAGCCATACTACAACACGAACAATCATCGCTTGCACACTATGTATTGCAACTGCATTACTCAAAAAGTATAGTGCAATTACAATTACTAAAACTGCTGAGTGCATAATTAAAACTGTTATGATTGAAACAACAGCTTTCGTATGATTAAGCCAAATTGCAACACCAACAAACAGTCCCACAACTCCCAGAATCACATTATAAACCAACAATGGTTTAAACACTTTGTAATCCTGGACAGTAATACCGAGTAGAACTTTTGAACCTTCTGCTATTGTTAACAAACTAAAAATGGTTGTAACAAGAACAGCGGCTATCCTCCTTAAATTTATTTTCATACTATTTCCTTATTATTTGTATTTATTTTGTCTTAAATATTGTATTTAATATATACTCTTAATGCCGAGTTAGCATCTGTTGTATTAGGGAAATACTTATAATCACCAAAACGCTCATACAATAAGTAGTCTAGATCAAACGATATTTGACCATATAAATTACAACTTAGACCAAAATTGAATAGTCCGACAAACTCCTCACTATCCGCACCGCTTAAAGTATGAATCCAATATCTTTTATAGTTTGTGTAAATTTCTCCAATATCTTTGAATTTTAATGTAAGCCCGATTTTGCCGCTTGCACCCGGACCAATATTATAATCTTTCCCATATTTACTTGCGTATTGAGAATTAGTTCCGCCCATAAGTATTGCTGATATACCAAAATAATTTTGCATTGAAACTAATGGGCTGAAATCTACTCTATTGATTATTTGCCCAGTTATGCTTGTAGCAGAAAGTTTATAAACGGTATTAATATGAATATCAACCTCTTTGTAAATCCCAATAATATTTTTTGAACTTTCGAGTAACTTTAATTTATTATCCCAAAGGACACCACTTGCAAAAATTCCAACAATATTATCGCCTTCTGTTATATTGACTTCTGTATGCAAAGAAAAATAATCGAATGGTTTTTGATGTACTGAAACCGAAAATTCATCCCCATAATTTAAGTCGGCTCTAACTGCGAGATAAGATTTACTATCATTAAACTTACTTCCGAAAAAAACATTATGAACTCCGCTTGAAACAACGACATTAAATTTATTTTTTTTCTTTGACAGACCAGATTTCCACATATCACCTCTAATAAAGCGGTTAAGTCCCTGCATCGGATCAATAAGTGCTGAAGTAAATTCACGCAGAAACCTCTCAAACCCTTCCGTGCTTTCATCAATAATTAAATTAGAAACTCGGAAAGAAATTTCACCAAAAATTATTCCTGTAACTGGTGTGTTGACTATGTCATTATAAGATGGCCGTTCATTCTCAAAAAAATACTCCCATGTTAAGCTTCCAAAGAAAGCGTATGGAACCGATTCCCAGAATGTTAAGCCATTTGATCTGGCTAAATTATAGTAATTTGCTCCGTGATATGGATGCCAGAATTGATTTATTAAATAACCATCAGCGTCCCATTCAAATCCATACTTAAAATTATTTTTTATTGTTTCCCAGCTTATGTTAGACCAGTTTTCACCACTTAAATATCTGTGGTAACCCCATACGGCAAAATTTAATCCGACTACTTCTATTGTTGGAATCCAGTAGTTTTTTTCAACTTCAGAATTGGATGTGAATGTTGAGTCGTAATTATTTAATGATCGTTCGTTTGATAGACCGGAAGGAAGAAAATTCTTATCATTAGGTTGTGCAAATAAGTTTAAGCCAACTAGAGTCAACGTAAAAAATATTTTGTATAAGCCATTGTTCATTCTTTTATTAAATTTTCATTTCTTCTATACTTATTAAAGCAGCCGGCTGCACTATGCAACCGGCTTGTGCCAAAAGAGTATTTTAGCCAATTAAAAATAGAATCTTGCTGTTAATTCCGTTTTCGTATTCATTAATACATCGGTCTCCTCTTTTGGTATATCTCTTGAAAGTTGGAAATCCAAACCAAGATTTTGTTTGATACCTACACTAAACTTTTCGAACAAGAAATAATCTGCGCCAAATATCAATCCAATCTTCAAGCTATTTTTTGGATCTGGTTCAACGACATAGTATCCGGCATCTTGATTGATGCCATACATTGCCTGCAAACCAAGATATGGAGAAACTTTATCTATATTAAAATGATATGACCCGGCTAAACCAAATCTTAAGTTGTAGCCATCTACTTTTGTTTCACCGACTGGTGCATCTTCACCTAAAAATTTAAGATCTGCTCCAATGATAAAATCCATTGAAAAATTATCTGAAGTATAATATTTGAACATCAAATTTGGTGAAGAAGAGATATTATCTAAACCAACGCCAAATTTTCCTGCTCTGCTCGATTGAGCGAAAATACTTGTGCCTGCAAGTAACAGCACAACTGCCACGATCAATGATTTTACTTTCATTGTTGTACTCCTTGTATTTATTTTGTTTTTGTTTATTGAAAGTTCAGACTGCCATTTAAAAGGCAATCCGATTTTTTTAAAAACTTTTTTCATTAATAAACTATTCTACTTTTTTACTAAATCTGTTTGCACTTAACACTAAAATTGAAACTCCCATTCCAAAAAGAATTAATGTTTCTAACCAAAGGGATGAAAAGCCAATTCCTTTTAATACTACTCCACGTATAATGGTAATGAAATATCTCAGTGGTATTGCATATGTGATGTATTGAAAAAACTTTGGCATATTTTCAATCGGGAATGCGAAACCGGACAGATATATCATTGGCATCATCAATGCAAAAACGGAAGCCATCATCGCTTGCTGTTGTGTTTTGGAAACTGTTGAAATGAACAATCCGATTCCAAGATTTGATAAGATGAATAGAAATGCGGCAAAAAGCAGATACAGAACATTTCCTCTAACTGCAATTCCAAACCACTGTGTCATTATTATCATAACAATTATTAGAATGACAAATCCAATAATTGTAAATGGGATTAACTTGCCGAGTAATAGTTGATATTTTTTAATAGGAGTTACAATTAATTGCTCCATCGTTCCAATTTCCCGTTCTCTAACAATTGCCATTGACATCAATGATATTGTGGAAATCATTAATACCAATCCTAATATTCCCGGTACCATAAAAACTCTGGATTTCATTTCCGGATTGTACCATACTCTTACTTCCGGAGTAAGAGAACCACTCAATGATATTTTCATCCCTAATTTGTCTCTGGTATCAGTAATCAAATTTTGCGAAAACCTTGTTGAAACTCCCTGAATATAACCAAGCGCCATAGAAGCTTTGCTTGCATCCGATCCTTCAAATAAAGTTTGCAGAGGGGTTGTTTCACGTCGCCTAATTTTTTTCTCAAAATCTTTGGGTATTACAATAGCAACGAGTGTTTTGCCATCTTCAAGTAAATTGGTTATTTCATTGTAGTCTTTTGCATAATAATCAATTTGGAAATATCCCGTCTCAACAAGTCTTTCAATAAAATTGCGACTGGTTTCAGTTTTGTCTTGGTCATAAATAGTTGTGTGAACAATATCAACATCCATATTTGCGGCATATCCAAGAAATATTAATTGAAGTATTGGCGCCATAAAAATTATTACAAGCATTTTTTTATCTCTTTTCACTTGTAATAGTTCTTTGATTATAAAATGATAAATCGTTTTCATATTACTGTTTTCCTCTTGATCTTTTATCAACAATTACTGCAAGTGTTAAAAAGATAGTCCCGAATATTCCTAGATAAATTAGTTGATCCCAGAAAGCTGATATTCCCGCCCCTCGCAATAGAATTGCTCTTAGAATTACCACATAAAACTTAGCGGGCGTAACATTTGTTAATACTTGAATTGCCACCGGCATTGTTTCTATTGGGAATATAAATCCTGAAAGAATAAATGAAGGAAGAAGCGATGTAACATTTGCAGCTTGAAAAGCTACTTGTTGAGAATCTGCAACAGTTGATATAAAAATTCCTAATCCTAATGCAGCGAATAAAAATGTTAGTGTTCCAAGCAGCAGCAAAAAAATGCTCCCCTTAATAACAATTCCAAATAGTATGTAACCTGCTGCAAGCGCAATTACAGCATTTATTAAAGAAATAAAAATGTATGGAATTGTTTTGCCGAGTATAAATTCAAAAGAAGAGAGTGGTGATACATTTATTTGCTCAATTGTGCCTCTTTCTTTTTCCCGAACGATAGATAGCGAAATAGAGATTACAGCGGTAACAATTAAAATCATTCCCATTAAACCGGGTATAAGAAATTTGGTTGATTCCAATTCCGGGTTAAACCAAAAGCGCGGCTGTAAATCAATAGGGACATATAAATTTTTACCGGTAACTGCCAAATATTCTTTTGTAAGTTTAATCGAATAACTATAAGTAGCGGCATTCACATAATTTTGAATTGCATTTGCAGTTGTACCATCAACACCATCAATAAGATATTGAACCTTCACTTCTTGTTTTGATAATAATCTTCTTGATAAGTCATTTGGAAAGACAACAACTGCCTGTACAATTTTTTCATCCAATAGTTTTTTAATTTCACTATCGTCGTGGACATAAGTAACAAGATCAAAATATTCTGAGCTAATCAATCCATTTATATATTCTCTTGTGTAATCAGATCTATCCTGGTCATATACAGCAATTTTAATGTGTTTTACATCAAAGTTGATTGCATAACCAAAGATTATCAGTAGCACGATAGGGAAGAAGAAGATGATAAACAACATTCTTGTATCTCTTCTTAACTGCTTTATTTCTTTTTTTGCAATTGCAAATATTCTGTTTAGCATTTTATTTGTTATCCTTTTCAATTAGATGAATGAATACATCCTCGAGCGTTGGGATAATTTTATCAACACGCTTTACAGCGATACCATTCTGCTCCTGCAGCAAATGAATAATATTTTTTTCTGTTATTGTATTATCATTCAATATTATGTGGATGTAATTACCAAAGATGGATGTTTCTCCAACCCATTTTTCTTTTCCCAAAATTTCAAGACTATCCACAGTTCTATCTGTTTCGATTTCCAGAATTGGATTTTTGATGTAATTTGTTTTTAATTCTTTTGCACTTCCCTGAGCAATTAATTTTCCGGCATTGATAAGAATAATATCATTGCAAAATTCTGCTTCATCCAGATAGTGAGTTGTTACCAAAACCGTTGTGCCGGCGGCGGATAGATCATTTATCAAATCCCAGAAATTTCTTCTCGAAATCGGATCAACACCACTTGTTGGTTCATCAAGAAAAACTATTTTGGGCTCGTGAATTACAGCTGTACCGAGTGCTAATCTTTGTTTTATTCCACCGGGTAATGAAGAGGTAAGCGCATTTTCCATATTCTCCAGATTGGCAACTTTTAAGACCCATTTTTTTCTTTCTTCATATTTCTTACCATCCAATCCATACACACCGGCATAAAATCGTATATTCTCTACAACCGTTAAGTCATTATAAAGTGAAAACTTTTGTGACATATATCCAATATTTCTTTTCACCATTTCCGCCTCTTTCATTATGCTGTAACCGCCAACCAAAGCATCGCCCGAAGTTGGCTCTAAAACTCCAATCAGCATTCTTATTGTTGTAGATTTTCCAGCACCATTGGCTCCAAGAAAACCAAATATCTCACCTTGCTTTACTGTAAAGTTGACATTGTCAACTGCTGTGAAGCTGCCAAACTTTTTTGTTAAGTTCTTTACTTCTATCGCATTCATCAGTAAATCCTTCTGCCTAATGATTTTTCTAATCTTACTTTTGCTATTTGATAGTCAACTTCGGCGATTTTAAGATTTGTTTCGGCTTGCAGCTTCAAAGTTTCAGCATCAATTAAATCCGTACTTGAAGCAAGCTGCAGATTATACTTTTCTGCGGTTACACGATAATTTTCCGATGCTTGCTCTAAAGCGATTTTGTTTACTTTAACTTTTTCTTCGGTCTTTAATAAGTTTAGAAAATTGGAGTAAACTTCCATCTGAATATTTTCTTTAAGCTGTTCATAATTTGTTTCAAGTTGAATTTTAGTCTGTTCAGCTTGTGAAACTTGAGATGATGTTAAACCCCAATTCCACACGTCCCAGCTTAGTGTAACTCCAACATCCCAGTTATAGTTGAACTCATCTTTTGCCGGTTGAAATCTTGGATTGGGATTACTGTAATAATAATTGCCTGTTAAATAAATTGAAGGAAACCAATTCGATTTTGCGGCGCTAATACCTTCTTTACTGCTTTCAACACGATAGGCTAATGATTTTAATTCTTGTCTATTATTTATCGCTTCGTTTATGATTTCGGATAAATCATAATTTACAAGACTCATAGATTTTTCGGTTGCTGC
This sequence comes from Melioribacteraceae bacterium 4301-Me, assembly GCA_041538185.1. NCBI lineage: Bacteria > Pseudomonadati > Ignavibacteriota > Ignavibacteria > Ignavibacteriales > Melioribacteraceae > Pyranulibacter > Pyranulibacter aquaticus. Next base: position 44,839 of record JBGORM010000001.1, read on the forward strand.
AACTTTTGTTTGAGTATTTAGATCAATTCCCAGTGCTTTATTAAAAGCTATCCTTGCAATCTTTAAATTATTTTCTGCTTCAATCAACATTAGTTGTGTATTAGAATATTGCACTTCCAGTTTTAATAAGTCATTGTTTGATACCAATCCTTGTTCATAAAAATTACGGGTATCTCTTAAATGGTTTTCAATTTGCTGAAGAGTTTGTGCAATTACGTCTCTTACTTCTTCTGCTTTGAAATAATTCCAGTATGCATTGTAAATATTAAATGCAACTTCGTTTTGTTCTTTGGAATAATCACTTTCAGATGCCTGTAGATTGTATTTAGCTGCACTTCTTGATGAAAGCAGCTTAAAGCCGGTGAAAAGTGGTTGCGTAAACCCAAGCTTAAAAGTGTAGTTGTTATAAAGTGGTTCAGAAACTCTAATAGCATTGGGAAAAAACGGTGAGGTAAATTCAAAAGCCGGAATGTTATCGCTCAATCTTGTGTAATTCCCAAACAACTTAAACTGCGGTAAGAATTGGCTGTTTATTTCAGAAAGTTTTGCATCAGAATAATTGATTTTTGATTGTGAAATCTTCAGATCTTTACTGTTTTGTAAACCTATTTCCAGACTTTCTTTTAAAGTCAATATTCTTTCTTGGGCGAATAAAGAAGTTGCAAAAAGAATTAACATTAATATTTTTTTCATTTCTATTTCCTTTGATATTTTCAAAAACTTATGATACTTCAACACCTTGTGGCTTACTCATAAAATGAATGAATACATTCTCAAGTGATGGTGTTATTAATCTTTTATCAATTTCTGTTATGTTATTCTTATCAAATAAATTTTTGATTACTACATAATCTTTCTCAAAATCATAAACTGCAACATTTAGTCTATCGCCATACATTTGAACTTCATATTCTGTCGAAGACTTTAAGAGATTGTATGCTTCTCTTATCGGGTTGCAAACAAATTCAATTACCTGCATATGCATTGAATCTTTTACATTCTTTGGTGTATCGCAGCTGATAATTTTACCTTTGTCCATCAATGCAACACGGTTACATCTTTCTGCTTCATCGAGATATGGAGTCGTCATAAAAATTGTAATTCCATCTTTAAGCAGATTTGATAAGATTTTCCAAAAGTCTCTTCTCGAAACCGGATCAACACCGGTTGTCGGTTCATCAAGGAAAATTATTTTTGGTTTATGAATTAATGTGCAAGCGAGTGCAAGCTTTTGTTTCATTCCACCTGAAAGTTTGTCTGCAAGGCGATCTCTGAATGGAGTTAATCTTGTAAATTCAAGCAACTCATTGCGTCTTTCTTTATAATTTTTAACTCCGTGTATGTCGGCAAAAAATTCAATGTTCTCATCAATTGAAAGGTCACCATAAAGAGAAAACCGCTGCGACAAATATCCAATCTCATCCTTGGTTAGATTTTTCTGTGTCAGCAAATCATAACCTAAAACCTCAGCGTTACCCCCATCCGGATTCAACAAACCAACCAGCATTCTCATTGTAGTTGTTTTACCAGCGCCGTCTGGTCCAACCAACCCAAACATTTCGCCGCGATTAACCTCGTAGGTAACTCCATCAACCGCTATAATCGAACCGTAGCTTTTTCTTAATTCTTTTATTTTAATAATGGCTTCCATTTCTATCTCTTATTCAGTTTATAAAAAAACTTTTGCATCAGCGGGCATACCCGGTTTTAAGTCAAAGTCTCTATTGTCAACTGTAATCTTTACGGCAAAAACAAGTTTTGTTCTTTCATCTTTTGTTTGAACATTTTTAGGAGTAAACTCAGCTTCCGGTGAAATGTAGGTTACCTTTCCTTCATATTTTCTGTCCGGATAAGTATCTATTGTAACATCTGCTTTTTGTCCAAGTTTTATTTTACCCAGTTCCACTTCCGATACATAAATGACCAAATCAACAGTAGCCAGATTAGAAACTTTAAAGAGGGAAGACATTGGAGTTACAGTTTCGCCAACTTCAACAAATCTTTTAACAATGAATCCACTTAAAGGAGATTTTACATAACTATCCCTTATATTCTTTTTGAGTAAATCGACTGCAGCTTTTGCCTTTTTGAGATTACCTTTTGCTTGCTCAATTTCTTCCGGACGGAATATCTTTTTTACTTTTTGATAATTTTCTTTAGCTGAATTATATTGTGCCAAAGCGACTTCATATCGAGCAGTCATATCTTCAAACTGCTTTTTAGATATTGATTTGCTCTCCCACAATTGTTTATATCTTTCAAAGTCTGCTTTAGCAGTATTGAAATTGATTTCGCTCTGCTTCAACATTTCTTCAGCTTGTTTTATGTCTTCGCTTCTAGCGCCTTTGAGCATTAAGTCAAGTTGAACCTGCGCAATCTGTTCAGCAGCTAAAGCTTGTTCAAGTTGATAATCAAGAGCTTCGCGGTCTATAATTAGAACTGTGTCACCAGCATTTACACGCGTGCCCTCATCAAATAATATTGATTTAATATCGCCAGCTGTTCTTGAGCTAACAATTACATTAGTAGATTCGATTGTGCCGGTTGCTTCAAGAAATGTATTGTCATTTTTACTATTACATCCAGTAATTAATAATATTAATGCAAAGATGACTGTTATTTTAATTGCTTTCATTGTTTATCCTTTTATTAATTAATAATTGTTTTCCTTTTTTTGTAAGAATTCCATTTAGCAGCAATTCAAAAGCTGATTCAAATGTTTTTTGATATTCAATTTCATTGTAACTTTTTTTCATTTGACTAATTGAGGATAGGGCAGCAGTAAAAACTTTTATTATAATGTTATCGGGAATATCTAAGATTATTTTTTTCTTTCTTCCAACTCTTAATAAAAGTTTTATTAGAGGAATTACTCGTTCTTTTTTAAGATTAATTATTTCATCTGCAAGTTTTGGGTAGTAGTGCTTCAGCCTGTAGAGCGATTCATCGTTAAACAAAACAAAATATTCCTGAATGATTTTTGAAAATTCAATAAACTTTTCTACTACATTAGTTTGTGCTTGAATGTTCGAAACAATAACTGTATATGCAAAACTTAGCTTATCAATTAACATTTTTCGTAAGAGTTCTTCTTTTGTGGGAAAACTTCGATAAATAGTTTTTTTGCTTACGTGAAGTTCACTTGCAAGTTCATCCATTGTAAACTTATGATATCCTTTTTGGCTAAACTTATTATTCAGCAGGTTTATAATTTTTTCTTCGATTTCACTTTTAGTTGTTTTATTAGTATAGTCCATTATAAAATTATGTTTGTTATCGTTCACTAACCAATTAATTAAAAAAATTTTGATTTCATTACTTCATAAAAATTAATTCATCTAAAGATTTTATTGCATCTTTTCCTCTCTGAGATAACGAGAAGTTAAAATTGCTCAGCCGCCATTCTAAAACAATCATTCTAATCATCCCCAAAATTATTGTGAGTAAATCTTGAGTATCAACATCAACTATTTCATCGTTTGCTTTACCTTCTTCGATTACTGTGCTTAGTAAATTTCTTCTTTTCTGCATTATAAATAGAAGCCGTTGACGTAATATATCACTTTGGTCAAATATGTCTTCTGCAAATAAAATTGATGTCATTTCATGGTTTTTTTCAAGAAAATCAAAGTGAAATTGTATAAACTGCCTTAATTTATTCTGCGCTGTTTTTTTGGAAAGAATTTCTTTTTCCAGCAAATGGTCAAAATCTAACATTCTGTTTAGAATACCAAGAATAATATCTTCTTTATTAAGGAAATGACGATAAATTGCAGGCTCGCTTATCTTGACACGTTTTGCAAGTTCTCTAATTGAAAATGAACGGTATCCTTCTGCATGAATAATTTTAATTGCTTCATCAATAATCATTTCTTGTCTTTGTTCAGTACTTAAACGAGGCATCTTTATTTCTAAAAATTAGTTAACGTTCACTAACAAATATAAAATAAAAGTAACTCCTTGTCAAGTCTTTTTTAAATAAATTAGCACAATTTTTACTCTTATTATTTAATAAACTCTAACAGTGCAGCAGCATTATTAAGTTTTTCTTCTTTTGAGGAAAAAAGGAGAGTCACTGTTCTGTGTTCTTTTTCCAGCTTTTTTATTTGTACAAGAAATTCTTTTTTCCCTTTTAATTCTTCACGATACTTTTCTTTAAACAAATCCCACTTTTCAGGATCATGATTATACCATTTTCTTAATTCGTTGCTTGGAGCTATTTCTTTCAGCCATAAATCGATTTTTGCTTTTTCTTTTGTTAATCCTCTTGCCCAGAGTCTATCGACAAGAATTCTATAGCCATCGTCTTTTGATGGTTTTTCGTAAATACGTTTTACTTTTATCATTTTATTTTTCTTGTATTTTTTTATAAAATTTTATCAGAAGTTATAATTACAGCTCCAGCTTTTTCCATTTCAGTAAATGCATTTTCAACATCACCTTCATTCTGATAAATTCCTTCAACCCCATCTTTGATGACGAATGTTTTAAATCCATTTTTTAATGCATCAAGGACTGTTTGTTTAACGCAATATTCTGCAGTTAATCCTGTGACATAAAATTCGTCGATATTATTTCTTTTAAGATAATCTACAAGATTTTCATTTGTTGCTTCGAATGCTGAGTATCCATCATCTTTATCACCTGTTCCTTTGAGAAATACTTTATGAATTTTTTCTGAGTTCAAACCTTCTGGGAATTCAGCACCATAAGAATTTTGAATGCAATGTTTAGGCCATTTATTAAAATGAACCGAATTTTCCGGATGCCAATCTTTTGATGCTAAAACAAAATCGAATTTATCCATTAGTTTGTTAATTACAGGAATTATAATATCTCCCTTTGGTGTTGGCAAAGCGCCGTTTGGGCAAAAATCATTTTGTAAGTCAACTATAAATAAAGCTTTCATTTCAGACACCTCCTTTCATTTTTGTAATCAATTCATCGCGTAATTGTTTTAAATTAGGACTCAAGCCGACTTTATAAATATGCGGAAATTCAAATCTCTTATGTTCATCTGGAAGAAGAGAGAAACGATACTCTGAATATGCTGCGATTTCTTTAACTGATTTGAAGTTTATTGATGGAGCTCCGTTTTTGAAAACCTGTGCGGTTAGAGATTCATAGTGCAAATCTTTTAGTTTGCACTTTTTGTAGATATCGTGCGGATGAAGCATAACGTCGATATCAGTTTCGTTTTCCAAAGCTATGCAGTCGGCATAGAATTTATTTTCACCGTTAAAGTATCGATAAATTTTCTTTATGCCGGGCAGTGTTATCTTGCTAACGTCTTCTGAAAGTTTGATAGTTGGATTATTATTAATCGTGCTTATCTTGTAAACACCGTCTAAAGCAGCGTCTTTTTGGCCTGTAATTAAATTTGTACCGACTCCAAATGCATCAATTGGTGCTCCTTGCTCAATAAGACTTTTAATTAAATATTCATCCAGTTGATTTGAAGCAATTATTTTAACATAGTTTAGTTCGGCTTCGTCAAGCATTTTACGCGCTTTTTTCGAGAGATAAGCTAAGTCGCCGCTATCTAATCTTACTGCCGAAAGTTTGTGTCCATTTTGTTCCATTTCTTTAGCAATTTTGATTGCGTTTGGGATGCCGCTTTTTAGAGTATCGTAAGTATCGACCAGCAAGACGCAATTATCTGGGTAGAGTTCTGCAAATTTTCGGAAAGCTGTGAGCTCGTCCCCAAAGCTTTGTATCCATGAATGAGCTTGGGTACCGGTAGGAATTAAATCATAAATAAATGCACTGTAAACATTTGATGTGTTATCCATTCCGCCAATAATTGCAGCTTTGCTGGCAAATAGAGCTGCAAATCCTTGAGCACGCCTTAAACCAAAGTCAGCTAATTTTCTTTTGCCAGCTGAGTATCTAAGTCTCCTTGCTTTTGTTGCAATAAGAGATTCGAAATTAATTACATTTAAAATAATCGATTCGAGAAGTTGAGTTTCAATTATACTACCTTCAACTCTAATCAATGGTTCGTTTGGGAAAACGATTTCACCTTCAGGCACGGAAAAAATGTTACCGGAAAATTTGAAATTTTTTAAGTAATCAAGAAATTCATTTTTGAATCCATGTTTGTGTAAAAAATCAATTGCTCCATTGTTGTATGTAAATTCACTAATTAATTCGAGCATGTCCTGTAGCCCAGCAAAAATTGCATAACCTGAGTTGAAAGGATTGTTTCTAAAAAAATAGTCGAAATTTGCTTGGCGATTTCCTATCCCAGTTAAAAAATAGCCTTGAGCCATTGTCAGTTCGTAGTAGTCAAGATAAAGTCCAATATTATCCTTAAAAAAATTCATTACGAAATTTTCTTGTTTTTTTGTCCATTAAATTATTAATCATTTTTTAAACAAACTATCTTTATTTATACCGTTTATGTTCTTCTCGTTAGTTAAAATTCTTCTTTAATAATTTGGTTGTCTGGAATACCGAGATTATCAAATATTTTTTCCAATGCATTCATCATAGGCGGTGGGCCACATAAATAAAACATCTTATTAAAATCATTGACAACTGATTTAAGGAATTCTTCAGTAATAAATCCGTAATGATACTTGTCGGATTTTTGATGTGATAAAATATTTATAAAATTTTTGCCAAGCATTTTTTCGAATTCATCTTTGTGTATTATATCAGCCTCGGTTTTATTTGCAAAAATCAGTTTATTATTCCCAAGTTGATTTTTAGAATTCAGTTCCCGAAGGATTGCAATAAAAGGAGTTACACCGGCTCCGCCGGCGATAAAATATCCTTCACCTTTGTAACTGATTGCGCCCCAGGGATCATCAATAATTAGTTCATCACCCGGTTTCAGTTTCCCGATTTCTTTTGTCACACCATTGTGGTCATTATAAATTTTTATTGTAAACTCAAGATAATCCCACTCATTAAGCGATGTAAATGTAAAGGAACGTTTTTGTTCTGCCAATTTAGGTTTATTTATTGCAACATCTGTTGCTTGACCGGGAATAAAACTGTATCCTTTAGGTTTTTCTACCTTTAATGATTTTACATCGTGTGTAAGGTTTTTTGTATCAAGAATTTTTAACTTATGTTCTGCCATTGTGTTCCTTTCAATTATGTTTTAGAAAAACAATTGCTCATTTACTTTTTTTATATCTGGAAACATAATTTCCGACTTCAGATCTAAAACCAACTGCAAGTCTATTCCAACTATTTATTGCTACGATTGCCAGAGTTAATTCTACAAGTTCTTTTGGGGTGAATAACTTTTCAGCTTCCGCATACACTTCATCAGGTGCCCCTGATTGCGGTAAATTTGTTAATGCTTCACACCAGGCGAGAGCAGCTCTTTCGCGTTCGGAATAAAAAGGAGCTTCGCGCCAGGCAGAAAGTAAATAAATTCTTTGGTCGTTTTCGCCAAGCGCCAATGCATCTTTAGTATGCATTTCAAGGCAATGGGCGCAGCCATTAATTTGTGATGCTCTGATTTTTACTAGTTCTAAAAGTTTATGGTCTATCTTACTTTGATCTACAACTTTCTGTAAACCAAGCATAGCTTTATAACCTTCGGGTAAGGTTTTAGACCAACGTAATCGCATAATTATTTCCTTTCTATAAATAACGAAATTTTGTGACTTATTAAATATTCATTTGCGATTTTCTCTTACCTTTCGCACATCTTTTGCTTGTACAAGCTGTGCATTATTTCCCCAGCTTGTTCTTTCATGATTTACCACTGCTGCAACTTCTTCATCCGATAGCTGATCAGCCCAGGCTGGCATTGGCGTGGAATATTTAATTCCGTTTATTACCTTACCTTGCAATCCAAACAATACAATCCGAATATGCTCAGTAGGATCTTTTGCTTTAACTACATCATCACTCATCAGTGGCGGAAACACATTTGTTAATCCCTGTCCATTTTCCTGATGACAACTTGAGCAGCTTTTTCTATAAATATCTGCTCCATTAATTGCAGTAAGATTTTGTGAGGCTTCTTTTGTTACTTCTGTAATTTGCGGTTTTTTATATGTTGGTGTATTCGCAAATTCTTCCGGAGGATTCCATTGATTGATAAAATAAAACATCGACCAGGCAACAATTAGAATGAATAAAACCCAAATCCAGCTTGGAATGGGGGAGGGGGTTTCAGCTGTTGTTGGCTCCCATTTTTCTTTTGCTGATGCACCGTAAGCGTTGACTAAAAGGGAAATTTTTCCTTCAACAATATCGTTTTCTTTTAAGCCCTGTATTGTAATTCCTGGACCATTGCGTACAATAAACTTTACATCTCTTACAGATTTCTTTCCATCTTCACTATAAGCAATTACTGTAAGCTTATGTTCGCCATCATCAAGTGTGGTTGTGTCTAATTCAAATCTTGCAGGCGGACTGTAAACAGCGATTGGTTCTTTATTATCGTCCAAGTAAACTTCAATTTTGTTTTGTTGTTGGTCCCAAAGATTACTCAATTTTTCTTTTCTCCTTCATCTTCAAGAATTATTCTTTTAATATGGTTTTTAGATTCTTCCTTTGGATTGATGAGATATTTTATTGTTAAGATTATCACTGCTAATACAATTAGGGTTGAAGCCACATAAACAAAGTAAAACCAAAAATCTTTTTTAACAGGCTGCATAGTTTCGTGTTGTAATATAAACATCACGATGAAATAAATATTTTGAAGAATTGAGCTTATCATTTTCCCTCCGCTCTTATTTTCTTCACATCATCAGCAGTAATTTTTTTACCGTTATTTCCCCAGCTGCTTCGTTCGTAATTTATAATGTCTGCAATTTGTTCATCGGTTAAATTATCTTTCTGAGCCGGCATTTCTGAAGGGTACACAATTCCATTTATTGCTTCACCTTTCAACCCAAACAAAACTGTTCTGATATGTTTATCAATATTTTCTGAATTAACAGTTGCAGAATTTTTCAGCGGCGGAAATGTCATTGGAATTCCTTCCCCATTTTGCTGATGGCAGCTTGCACAATTTGTATTATATAGCTGTGCGCCTCTATTGGCTGCTGTTAAATTTTTACTTGATGATTCTTCAACTTGACTTATCCCTTCAATCGGCTTCTGTTTTAGAAATAAAAGATAAGCCACAAGATCTTTCGCCTTCTGAGTTGCTACAACCTTTCCATTTTTAGGGGCATATTCAGCTGGGACAGGAATTACCAAATCATTTGAATCAGGATTTTCCTTTATTTCATAAAGCCAAGGATATGCTTGCATAATTGATGATTTAACAACAGCTCTAGGATTATATAGATGAATGTGATGCCAAATTTCACTTGGTTGACGATTACCAATATTGCTTAAATCCGGTCCTGTTCTTTCACTTCCTAAAACTGCTGGGGTCATTCTGATTTGATCAAGTGGAGTTAAGTAAGAATAATCAAATGGGGAAGATGGTCTTCCAAATACTTTATCGAGTGGTAGTGGTCGTACTTGTTGAGTGTGGCAGTATAAACATCCTTCCGAAACATAAATTTTTAATCCTCTAAATTGAGCTGGGGTTAATGTATTTACACCGCACATTGGATCGTTTGAGTTAACTTCAATAGCGGGAATAATTGCAATTAAAATTGATAATGCAACAAATCCAAAGAAAACGACACTAAACAGTAGTTTATGATTTTCACTAAAATTTAATTTCATATTTGTTCACCTGCTAAATCAACTTTTTTATGTAAATGTGTCAATGGTTTCATCTTATACAAATTATATGCAAAAATGATATGTGAAATAAACATAAAAGTTCCGCCAACAGCCCGCCAAATCCAATAAGGTATCATCAATTCTACTGAATGAATAAAAGGCAAACCTTCAATCCAGCTTTTACCCTGCATAGTTCCGCCAATCATTAAAGCAAATCCGTAAATAAGCAATCCCAGAAGTGCAAACCAGAAATGTATTCCAATCAATAAGTGTGATGGTTCTTTTCCGGTTAATCTTGGTAATAAAGCATAAATACCGCCCCAAATTAAAAATACAACAAAGCCGTACATTGTTAAGTGAGAATGGGCGATAGTGTAATTTGTAAAATGCCAGTACTGATTAAATTCTCTTAAAGCTTCTAAGGAACCTTGAGCCGATGCAAGAAAATAAAATATTACTCCAACAAGGATAAATGGCAAAGAATAACTTCGGGCAACTTTTCTGAAACTGCCTTTCATAGTTAAAAGGAAGTTTCCTGTTCCGGCAGTTAAAGTAATTACCATACCAACACTAAAAACAATTGCAACTGTTTGAAGCCACCATGGAATTGGTGCAAATACAAAATGATGAGCACCAATTAGAGAATAGAAAACCATTTGCGTCCAGAATGCCAGCACACCAAGTGAATAAGAGTAAATTGGTTTGTTTAATAACATCGGAAGAAAATAATAAGTTAATCCTAATACCAAAGGAGTAAACCACATCCCAACACCCATATGCATATAGTAGCCTTGAATCACCGTTTCACCAAGAGCATTCTGGTACCAAGGAATGTAAGCAATAACAATAACAACTATTGTCCACAAAAAAGCAGCGAGTATATACCAGTTTGAAATATAAATTTCTTTTGTTCCCCTTAGAGCAATTGTTTTATAAAAATTTAATGTGTGAGAAATTACTCCGAGAGCAAAAAGCATCATAGCAGGCCAAATGAACTCGCGATATTCTTGACCACCGTTGTTATAACCCATAAATAAATAGATTACTCCAACTAAAATTGAAGCATTTATTACAAAAAGAGCTCTTCTTGCAAGTGAGATACTAAACAATGGTCTTTGGCTAGTTCTTGGAATAACATATAAAGCTAATGCTATCATAGCAAGAGAAGTCCATCCCCAGAAAACAACATTAGTGTGAATTGGTCTTAACCTTCCAAAGGAAAGCCATTGCGCAACTCCAAAATCGGGGTATATAAACCTGATAGCCAGATACAAGCCAACAAAAGTTCCAAATATAAGCCACACAGTTGCTGAAACAAGATAAGAGTAGATAAGTTTAGTTAGACGGTCGTCTTCATTTATTAAATCATCAATTTTAACTTTTGTTGGTGCAATTGGTCTTTCAACAGCCATTGTGTTTTCCTTTCTTATCAAATCAACCTATTAGTAATTTAAACTGCTTTTCCAGAATCTGTCGGGATTGTCATTTTTCTACTTTTAGCTTACTTGAATGCTCAATCATAATACAACTTATTTCTCATTCAGCAGTCATTTCTTTTTCAAGCTTGAGTGCACTTGGGAAAAGAATATTATTTTCTAAATGAATATGAATGTGCAAATCTTCTTCAAATTCTTTAAGTAAAGAATAAGTTAATTGATAAGTATTGCAGCCATCATCTGGTACAATATAATTGTTAGATAGTTCATTAATTTTTTTAAAACGCTCTCCTTCAACATCATGCTCAATCATCATTGCGCTAATGGGATTTTCTACCGAGCCAAATTGTGGCGGATTTACCTTTTCATTTTTTTGCTTAGCAGCGGCAATTTTTCTAATGTATGGAAATAAAATCAGTTCTTCTTTTTTCATGTGCATTGCCAGCTGACCGGCAGATTGATTAAACAGATCATTTATTTCAAACAGTTCGGGATGATTATTGCCGTGTACTTGACATAGTTTTGCAAGGTATTCTTTTATTTCGGGGGTTCTTTCCTCAATATAACGATGATGTTTTTTCTCGATATAATCTGCAAGCAAATCAAGAGGCCATGACTTGAAATCAACTGCATTGTTGTTATTATCTTTTTGCAGTGAAGTAAGTTCAGTAATAATTTTTTGAGGGTCTATATTTTTTTCTTTTACTGCGGTGTCGAATTTTTTATTGCCATTACAACAAAAATCTATTTTATAAGATTCGAAAATTTTTGCAGCTCTATAGTCCTCAGCAACTATCTCTGCTATGGTTTTGTTATCGAAGTCATTCATATTTTTCTCCATGTTTTTTTATTAACTGTTTTTCATTGTGAATTTCTTTAATTGTTTATCCTAAATAACATTACAGCATAAATAAACAAGCAAACTACTTTAACTATTTCAAAGATTATATAGAATAAATGCACATTTGATTCTGGAACATTTTGACCTGTAATATAAAGCTCTGCTCTTGCATCTAATTTTGGTAAAAGCCAGAATGATTGAAGGAGTAATATTATAACTGGTATAAAGTAAGCAACACTTTTCAGCGTGAAAATTTCAGCATCAGCAATTATTAAGTTTAGTATTACTATAAACGCCAATACCCATTCAACTTTATTCAATGCATTGAATACTAGTCTGCCAATGCCAAGTCCCAAAGGCAAACTAATTCCGGGTGCCCTAAATTTAAGCCAAGCTTCCATAAAGCTTATTGCTCCAACAAAACCAACCCAAATAAAAATAGAGGCCAAAGCAAAGGGATACTTTATTTCATAACTCATATTTTTAGTTCCTTTCAGACTGATTTTACTGATTTTGTAAATATTACAATGACTACACTTACTCCTTTCTTTTTACTTCTTGCATTTCATTTATCCTTTTTCACTTATCTTTAAGTTTGCTTCGCCGCTTTGCTCTTAGCAAAGGCAGACAGATATTCTTTGAAAGAATAGTTAAGATAATCTTCAGGAATGTTATGATATTTCGGCATTATCTTAATATGTAATCCAATTTCTGCTTTCCTTTCTTAAAAGAATAATATGTTTTTCTCTGATTGCAGTTTTTAGTAATCTTCCAAGAAATCCTACAAATGTTACTTTCTTTAAGATCGGAAGAGCTAACCAGCCAATTGCAAGATGCTTACCAAGACTAACAACCTCGCCCAATACTTTTGGGTAATATACTTTTTTAGGTTTGCCAAAAATTTCAGCATAAATATTTTCTGCAACTAACCTTCCTTGCTGCAAGGCAAATTGAGCAGCAGCAGGAACCGGTTTGCCTGTAACAGGATTAATTGCATTAGCGCTGTCACCAATAGCATAGACATATTTATTATCTTCTGCTTGTAAGTATTGGTTAACAATTAGTCTGCCAGCAGGGCCGGTTTTTAATCCTTCTCGCTTTAATAAATCTGATACTCTAATTCCGCCGGTCCAAATAAAATTTCTTGTTTTAATTGCTGTACCATTTTCTAAAAAGATTTCATCTTCAGTTCGTTTAATAATTTTTGAATTCAACAGAATTTTTACGCCTTTATCAGTCAAGCGTTGTTTTATTTTTTCAGAAAATTCCTCGTTCATAAATGGGACTAATCTATTAGCGGCTTCGATTAAAATAATTTCAACATTGCTTTTATTAACATTATAGTCAGTTATACATTTTAAAACATGGTCTGCAAGTTCACCAGCAAACTCAACTCCTGAAAGACCACCTCCGCCAATAACAAATCGAAGATTTTCTTTTATCTTATTTTCATCTTTTTCTGATGCCGATAGTGCACATACAGAAGATATATGCTCGTAAATTTTTTCTGCATCGTATAAAGTTTGCAATGCAAATGAATGCTCTGCCATACCGGGAATATTGTAGTAATTTACTTTGCTTCCGATTGCAATTACTAAAAATTGGTAGTTCAGCAACCTCTCGTCAATCTGAACTGTCCTATTTTCGGTATCAATATCATTTACCTCTCCCAAATGAAATTGAATATTTCTATTCTTTAAAATTTTGTAGAGTGGAATTGAAACTTCGGTTTTACGTACCGCCGCCTCGTGGAGTTGAGTCTTAATAGTATGAAATGGATGTTTATCTATTAAATGAACTTGAAAGAATGGATGTTTTTTAAATAATCTTTCGAGTCGAAGTGCGGCTGTAAGTCCGCCGTAACCAGCACCGATAACAACAATGTTTTTCAGTATGGGGTCGTTAATTAAGTTGGGTGCTTTTATTTGCGGATATGATTTTTTTGGTTCAAAATATTTTGGGATAAGCTCGTTAAATGTTTCTCGGAAGAATTGTCTTGCGATAATATGTTCATTTCCCTTGTATTGGATAAACATAAAATCATTTGTAAAATCTTCAATATATTTTTTCATTTGGTCATTCATAACTGCTCAAAATACTTTTGCCAAAAAAATGAGTAACAATACGTTGAAATACGAGCTGCTGAATATTGATATCTGTTAAAAGTGAAATTAAAATTTTGTAAACAAGACCATCTCGAAAGTGAAAACCGAAATAAACTACACTATTTTTATAGCATCCATTGGGCAAATAGCAATACATTTTATATTGTCAAGTCCAACGCAGCTGTTGCATATTTCTAGGACGATAAAAAAGTGGTCATTAGAAATTGGTTCAAAAGATTTTTTCCCCAACTGCCATTTTTTACCTGGTTGATAAATAGCTTCTGTTGGGCATTCAACAGCACAGGCACTGCAATTTATACACTCATCAGTTATTATAGCTTTCATGGAAGTTTTCCCCTTTACATTCCTAATTGCTCTTTAGCTGCATCAGACATTTTTTCTGGTGACCATTTTGGTTCCCAAACTAAATTAACATTTACCTTCTTGTCCGGTGCATAAAGTGAAATCATATTATGAACCCATTCTGGCATGCTTCCATGCATAGGGCAGCCTGGAGTTGTAAGAGTCATTGTCACAGTAATTTCCTTTTCGGAAATATCAATATCGTAAACTAGACCCAAATCAACAATGTTAATACCAATCTCTGGATCTATAACATGTCTTAGTATGTTAAGTATTTTTTCTTTCTCATCCATTGTTTAACTCCAGAATATCTTAATCATGTTTGTTGCAAAAATTACAGAACTAATTAGCATCAAAAAAAATGAGACTAATAATAACTGATTAATTTGGAATGAAAATGAAATAGTAGCTAATATTAAGCCGGTCATCATAAAATAAAATTCAATTAATGCAATTTTCTCATTGAACATATCTTTTAACATTGGGACATTTTCAAAACCTACTTTGCTGCTGTATTTATGATACCAGACAAGAAAGGGAACTATCTTGTACATTTGTCCAACTATCAGCATTGAAAGGTAGCCAAAAATTATAATATAACCATAGATTAATGTAAGATTGATAATACTTTGATAGTCTATAAAAGCAATTACAGTGCCTAATAAAGTAGTAATACCTAAGATAATATAAGCGAAAGAAGAAAATTTAATACCCACATCAAATTTCTTTCTAATTCTTTTTTTGAAAATCTCTAAAACTTGGAATAGAAATAAAATAATACCAACAGCAATTAGTGGTACAAAGATATAATAAAATATTGTTGTTTCACTGTAATGCATTATAGTTGAAATACCAAGTAAGCCAATATTAATAAGTACAAAAGCAATTTTTGCCAGTGTCAATTTGAAATTGTGAGAAAGGGTGAACATCGGGATTAATTTATATGTTACTCCCATTACCACCATAGAAACCCAGCCTATAAATGCAACGTGGGCATGAAGATTTAAATACTGAAGATGATTTATTCTAATATAAGGATGGTCAAGATTTGCAGCTAATAATAAGCCAGCTACTGCTGTCACAAAAAGGTAAAATAATGCAGCCGCTAAATACGTCCCAGTTAAATTCCATGTCCTAACACTTTTCATTGTGGCAATGATATTAAATATAAAAATGTACATTGCAAGATTAATAAGAATTGCTGGAGCGGTAAAACTTAAAGCAGAATTAAAATGCCAGAACTTGTAAACCAAACCGATTATACCCGCAGCGAAAATCCAGAATTGGATTTCAGCTAATTTGGAACTGAACAATTTTACTTCCAGTATTACCGGAACAAGCTGAAACATAGCGCCGAAGATAATCATTGTAATCCAACCCAAAGTTGCAATGTGTGTAATTGAAAGAATTTTGGGTTGAAAATGATGTCCGCCGATATCTTCATAGTTAAATAAAAGAAGTAAATTAAGTAGTATAAAAGCAATTATGCCGGCAATAAAATATTTTGCAACAATCTTAAAAGGTGGTGAGTATGCAGACGCAATGTTACCGGTTTGATTCATATTAATTTCTTTTTTTAGTAATAATTACTTTATAATAGTTTTCTTCTATTTTATTGGAAATTGCTTCGTAACCTCTTTCTTCTAATTTTGGATAAAGCATCATAGGTTCACGATGATGATGCACAAGAAGTACAGTATTTTCATCTATTTTTGATAGAGTTTCAAGTATTTTCATCATTGGTTCAGGCGGAACAAGATCTCTTACATCTAACTCAATCATTTTTTTAAAATCAGTTTCTTGTAATGATGGCCTCTGTTCTTTAGGAATTTCATTTTGATTTTTTCCTTGGCCTCTGTAAAAGTATACTTTAAATAAATTTCTTTCTTTTTCGGTCCAATGCTCAAATCCTTTTTTGCCAAGGACAGAATAAAGGGGTATGGGTTCAAAAGAATTTAGGATTAAGAGTATTTCATCATCTTTCAATTCATTTATTTTTGTCATAATATCCATGAAAGGATCTTTCCCTGAGTCAATAATAGGACGAACATCAAGCTTAAGGATTTTATCAGGATTAATTTCATCAAAAAATTTTGGTTTTTGGATAATGGTAGCATTACTTTGTAAATCTTTAGCAGAACTTTTAATAGATTCGAATGAATTTTGAATTGACTTATTTAATTCAAAAAGAAGTGTGTTTAAGTCCACATTAGCAATTGATGCGGCTTGTTCAACAGTTACTCTGCTAGCTAATGCTTTTCTGAGAATTTTGTTGTTTAACTTTTTAAAATGTGGACTAACACTCACAAAAATATTTAGCGTTTGTGGGTACGCAGAAAGTACTTCCGATATTTTCATTTCTTTGGTAATCATACTGTATCCATTTACAACTCTTTCTGCATAATTTCCATTTATTTTTTAAAAATATTAATACGCCATACATTAGGACCTTTTTCAACATATTCCCATTCAAACTGATTCGGTCTTTCAGCATTAAATTGATAATACAATGGCATTGGGTCGTGATCATTTATTAATTGAAATCCCTCACCGTTTTTTAATGCATCAAAAGTTGCAAATATTGTGGGATGTTTTTCACGGGGTGGGACTGGACGAATATCTAATTCTTTTACTGCCATTTTTACTCCTTTTTTTGTTTGTAAAATTTATGTTCCAAAGCTAATCGGACTATTCCTATATTTTTTTGACTTAAGTCAGATTTGATATCTTTTATTAATTGTGTTCTTATACTGTTATCAAATTTCCTAAAAAATGAATTTGCTTTCAGGTCGATATTAAACACTGCCGTCAAATCGATTTACCACACTTTGGGCAAGAGGCTGAAAAGTAATACCTTGTTATAGTTTTTCTACATTTAGCTTAGTGGGACATTTTTAACTACAAAGTGATAAACTTTTATTAATTTTTTGGCTTAATAGGGTAATAAGGTTGTGGATTTTTTTGAGCAGTTTTGTTACTAAGGTTTATCTTCATACTTAGACTTTTTCAACCCAGATTTTTTCGCTAGAAAAAATTGCCTTGCGAGCTGATAAATGATATAAAAAAAATAACAGATTGATAGGTTTATCTAAAAAAATAAAGATAGTAGGATGAAACTTTACTTGGCTAATTCCCTTAATTTTTTTATATCGTTCACAAAAATTTTTTTGCCATTTACTCTTATAATTTCATCATCCTGAAGTTTTTTGAAGGCTCGAGATAAAGTCTCAGTAATTGTACCGAGATATGAGGCTATTGTAGATTTTGGGACTGAAAGCTTCACAAACGGTTCGGGATAGTTTTCTGTACCTGCTACCTTAATTTCGTTAAGTAAATATTTAGCCAGTCGGTTTGGAACTTCTTTCAGCGAAATATCTTCAAGCTGGTTAACTAAAGCTTTTAATCTTTTAGCAAAACCAGCGAGCATTTTTAGTGCAATTTCTGGTTCACTTCTAATTATTTCAAGAAATTTATCTTTAGGAATAAATATAGCTATACTTTCTTCTATTGCCTCTGCATTAACTGGATAATCCCCACCTTCAAATAATGGAATATCTGCAAAAGTGTTTAGTGGTTTTACTATATGGACCACCGATTCTTTCCCATCTAAGGTGTATCTGTAAACCTTAACCATGCCCTTTAATAAAACATAAAACCCTCTGTAAAAATCACCTTCGCGAAAAATAATCTGGTGTTTAGAAAATTTAACCAAGCTGCTTATAGATGTAATGTTTCTAAGCTGTTGAATGCTTAGCTCAGCAAAAAGAGGTATACTGCGCAAGGTCTCTTTTTTGTTTATCTCTTCATTAAACATAATTTTAAATAAATTGTAGATTCAAGCTACTAAAAATATTTTATAATCCAGCTTTGTAACAAGTATAATTAATAGCATTTATTTCGCTATGGCTGCAAAAAAGTAAGTTTTAGCATTTGTGAAAATAAATAAGAGACCTAAGAAGTTAGACGAAAATAAATATTTCTGAGAAATGTTTTAAACTGGCCATTCAATGAATGTCCTTTACTATTTTAAAATAATCTCGAGTTATAAACCTTAATGTAAATTTAATAACTGTCAAATATTTGACAGTAATATCTTAACGGCTTCAGTAAGTTGGAAACACAAAAAAATGAGGAAAAATTATGGAAAAGAATATTGACTTCACTGAAGTTTCATCAATTAAATTTGGTAAGGCAGTTATTGCCGGGCTTATCGGCACATTGGCTATGACCATCGTAATGCTCATGGCTCCGTTAATGGGTATGCCGCCTATGCCTATTGGGAAAATGTTGGCTGGATTTATGGATATTCCCGAAGTACTCGGCTGGATTGCACATTTTATGATTGGCACAGTACTCGCATTAATATACGTTTATATTTTCGCATCGCTATTAAAAGGGAATGGATTTGTACGCGGGGCAGTTTATGGATTGGTTCCTTGGTTCGTTGCACAGATTATGGTAAATCCTATGATGGGAGCCGGCTTCTTTGCTGCTAATACACCATCACCCTTTTTAATGGTAATGGGAAGTTTAATTGGGCATTTAGTTTATGGCGCAGTGCTTGGCGGCGTCTATGGTAATGATAACGAATTTAAAACAGTTCAATCAAAAACTTAATTTCAATAGAAAGGAAGGAGTAAAAAAATATGTCTAAACTAGCAATTGTTGTATTAGCTGACACCGAAACTCACGGTGATCTCGGCAGAATTGCAAATGCAATTGAAGTTGCAAAAGAATTAAAGGAATCGAATGACGAAGTAAAAATAATTTTTGATGGTGCTGGCGTAAAATGGGTGCCAAAATTATCAGATAAGTCAAATAAACTTTACGAAGGATTTGAAAAGTTAAGAGATAATATTGCTGGCGTATGCAGTTTTTGCTCTAACGCCTTTGGTGTAAAAAATGCAGTTCAATCAACTGGTGTGAAACTACTTGATGAATTTGAGGGACATCCAAGCTTAAAACATTATATCGATAATGGATACCAGGTAATAACTTTTTAACTTTAGCATAAAAATGGAATCACTTGATATCGGATTAATTACCGCATTGATTGCTGGGGTTTTATCTTTTGCTTCTCCTTGTGTTTTGCCGATTGTGCCGGGCTATCTTTCATTTATAACTGGATTGAGTTTACAAGACCTAACAGAGCATGAATCAAGGAAAAGAATCCTTCATAAAGCTGCAATAAACAGCGTTGTGTTTGTACTCGGGTTTTCTTTCGTGTTCATACTGCTCGGCGCATCGGCAAATGCAATAGGAAATTTTTTAAGGGAAAATTTCAATATAATTGGGAAAATTGCTGGAGCAGTAATTGTAATTCTTGGATTACATATGGTTGGTTTAATTAAAATTCCATTCCTTATGTACGAAAAAAGAATTCATTCACAAAAAAAATCATCAAATGCTATCAGTTCTTTAATTGCTGGATTCTTTTTTGCATTTGGGTGGTCTCCTTGCATCGGTCTTATTTTAGCCGGAATACTAGCACTCGCAGCCGTTCAGCAAACAGCTTTAAAAGGAATGATCCTTTTAAGTTTTTATTCACTTGGACTTGGAATTCCGTTTGTGCTTTCTGCAATTTTTCTAAATCACTTCTTTACAACTTTTTCAAAAATAAAACACCACTTACACAAAGTTGAAACCACCGGCGGAGTAATTCTGATTGCAATCGGATTTTTGATTTTTACTGGAAATTTAGCTGTAATCTCTCAGCGCCTCGATTTTATGAATCCAGAATATCTTCTTCAAAGTGGTTCATCACCAAGCCAAAATCCTCAGATTGGCGTTAATCAGAAAAGTACTTTAATCAACTCAACAACCAATAAAATAGATAATAAAAGTTCAATAGTAAATGATTCCTTAAGCTCAAAAGCGGATTATGGTAAATATAATTTCACGTTGACAACAATAGATGGGAAAACAGTTCATTTGTCAGACTATACCGGCAAAGTTGTGCTTGTAAATATCTGGGCGCCTTGGTGTGGTCCGTGCAGATTGGAAACGCCAGGTTTTGTTTCTCTTTACGATGAATACAAAGATAAAGGTTTCGATGTTATTGGAATCGCAGTTCAAACAAAAGAAAGCGATGTAAAAGAATTCATTAAAGGATACAACATTCAGTGGCAGATTGGAATTAATGACGATATAGCTCGTGCTTATGGGACTTACGGACTGCCGGATAATTACTTATTTGCATCTGATGGGAAATTAATAAAGCATTTTGTGGGATATACCAAAGAAGAGACATTGAAATCTGTTCTTAAGGATATATTGAAGGGGCAAAAATAAAATGATTATGCCCTAATGGAATAATTGTTATATTGTTAAAAGCGTTTTTGCACAATAAAAATTGGCTTTATTGTTTTATTTAGCCAGTGCTGATATATATAAATTATTCAAGTTGACCGTTTATTATAAATTTCTTTGAAGAAAGCCGCTAATTACACGAAATATATGTAAGACATGATTACAAGATTCCAAGATTACCAAGATTAAAATTTGTGCTGTCATTCCCGCGAAAGCAGGAATCCATGTAAAATCATTCAGGATAATTAGTGAAAATTTGCGCAATTCTCGGTTAATAATTAAAGCCACTAATTACACTAATAAACGTGAATGGTTTTAATGATGAAAATATTTAATTGGCAAAAATTTGCGAAATTCGCGGCTAAATAAAGTTGTTAAAAATAGGCGGTCAACTTGAGTTTAATTTATTAATAACAAATAAACGAAAGGAGTCCAATATGTTGAATAGGATATTTTCATTGATTGCAATATTACTTCTCTTTACTATTTCCGCATACGCAAGCGGGAGTGAAGGGAAAGTTACCGGAGTAATTTCCGGTGCTCACTGTGCGCTTAATGGTATGGCTTGTCCATCAAATCACAATTTAACTCGTGAAGAACTGCCCGGCATTTTCACAAAGGATAAAAAATTCTACTTTATTACAAATGTGCCTCAAAGTTTTCTTGCGCAATGGAAAGCCGGCAGTGAAATATCTGTCGAAGGCAAAATTTATAGTGATGAATTCGGAATTGATGCGAAGAAAATATCTTTAAAGGAAAGCGGCAAATGGCACACAGTGTTTGAAGACAGTAAAATAATTGATGATATGGGACATAAAGTTTCTTTGAGTGATGCAGTTGTTGTAAAGGACAAATGGTATTGCCCAAAATGTGCAATGATGCACGAGAAAAATAAATAAGTAAAAGTTATACGGAACCAATTTTTAATAATAAAACTCGGCTGCTTAATTAAGGCAGCCGATTTATAAGTCTGTTGCAATATCAGCACCCGTAAAATTGAAAAATAATTTCAAAGTATTTATAAAAAATACCTCTGTAATTTGATAATCTTGGTAATTTGGTAATCTTGGTAATTTGGTAATTATTACTTTACACTGCACAGCAACTCAACTTATTTACATCTTTATCAAAACTAATTGCAGCTAATTTTACTCCTTCAGATAAAGTTAAATAAGGATGAAACATTTGTTTTAATTCTTTTACGGTAATTCCATATTTGATTGCAAGAGAAATTTCCATCAGCAGTTCTGAACCTTCAGAGGCCAAAATTCTTGCACCAATTAATTTATCTGTTTGTTTATTTCGAATTAGTTTTATGAAACCTTTTGTATTTCTTGCAGCAAGTGAGCGGGGGATATCAGAAAGCTGAATTGTTGATACTTCATAATCAATTTTATTTTTGTAAGCTTGGTTCTCGTCCATTCCTACTCCGGCAACCTGTGGGTCGGTGAAAATTACCCAAGGGAAAACGGAATAATCTTTTTTGACCTTGAAAGTAATATTGGTTGTGTTATTCTCGCGCAAGCCTGCTTTGTCGGCAGACAGGCGGGAATCTATCTCATCATTTATGGATTCCCACTTTCGTGGGAATGACAAATCGTTATTGATCAAATCTTCTCCAAACATATTTTGAACTGCCAAAGCTCCTTCGTAAGCTGCAGAATAAACGAATAAATATTCTCCTGTAACATCGCCCGCTGCATAAATATTTGGAATTGATGTCTGTAAAAATTCATTTGTCTTGATAAAACTATTTTTATGAAGTTCAATTCCTAATTCTTCAAGACCAAAACCTTGAGTGTTGCCTTTCCTTCCGGTTGCAACAAAAATGTGTGACCCTTCGATTACTTTATCTTCGTCTCTTACAGAAGCATTAATAACTACTTTACCGTTTATTTTGTTGACCGATTTTATTTTTGTACCTGTAATTACTTCAATACCTTCTTCCACTAAATATTCTTTCAATGATTCGGTAATGTCAGGCATTTCATCCGGAAGAATTCTAAGTGAACGTTGAAGTATTGTTACTTTAGAACCGAGTCTTGCAAACATTTGCGCATTTTCTAATGCGATATATCTTCCGCCGATTACAATTAAATGTTCTGGCAGTTCTTCTAATTCATAAAGTGTCTCGTTTGTTAAGTAGCCGGTTTCATTTAATCCAGGCAAATCTGGAATAAATGTAGAAGAACCTGTAGCAATTAAAATATTTTCGGAAGAAAACTTTTTACCATCTGCTTCAACGGTGTTTTTATCAATTAATTTTCCATAAGATTTTATAATCGTTACATTCGGGTCATCTTTTAGAACATCGACATATTTGTGTTGCCTTAATTCTTCAACTAATTCTGTCTTTTGACGGATGACTTCCTTAAAATTAATCTTGCTTTCACTTGGTTTAATTGAAGAAAAGTTCGGATGGTTTGCAATGTGAAATTGTTCTGCTGTTCTGATTAATGTTTTTGAAGGTACGCAACCAACATTTACACAAGTGCCGCCAATTGGCAGACCGTCATTTATCATCAAAACTTTCTTCCCAAGCTCGCTTGCTTTA
The DNA here is from genome assembly GCA_041538185.1 of Melioribacteraceae bacterium 4301-Me. Lineage (NCBI taxonomy): Bacteria > Pseudomonadati > Ignavibacteriota > Ignavibacteria > Ignavibacteriales > Melioribacteraceae > Pyranulibacter > Pyranulibacter aquaticus. The sequence goes on from JBGORM010000001.1 coordinate 68,104, forward strand.
ATGGCAGCAGAAAAAGCAGCAGAACCGCCACCGATAATGATTAGGTCATATTTAGTTCCAACTTTGTCGTGATTAAAATCTCTAATCTCATCTACCACCTTGTAATTGCCGATAGAATTAATTGTTTTAATTATCTCGGCAGCCGAAGTCTTTTCAACATCAAATTGAAATAAGCCTTCCTTTTCTAAAAAGCTTACTGATTTAGAAATTAATCCTTCAACTGCTGAAACTCTTTTTTCAATTGTTTTTGCGCAATGCTCACAAGTCATTCCACTGATTTTTAATTTCAATGTTTGTATGGTCATATTTTCCTCTCATTCTTCTTTGTGGTTCTCAGTGCTTTCTCCGTGGTTCTCTGTGTAAAATGAGTTACACGGAGGAACACAGAGAGATGACACAGAGAACCACAGAGTTTTTACTGATTAATGTTTTGGATAGATTTTACTTTGTATCCAACTTTATTTTCAACTGCATTTTTAAGCTGCTCTAAATTAACTTTTGTTCTGTCATATTCAACATAAGCGATACTGGTTTTATAAGATGATGTAGCATTAATAACACCTTTTTCTGATTTGAGCGCATAATCAACAGATTCTTCACAAGAAGTGCAGCTCATTCCTTCAATAGTAAGCTTAGCTTTTACGATATTATTTGATTGTACAATTGTAACATTTCCTTTGTTGGAAGGGAACAGAGCTTTTGAGTAATATGGAAATGTTATAAGCAGTGCACTTACCACAGTAATAATCCAAAGAAACTTTTTTGAATTTATGAAGCTTATTTTTTTATCACTTGTTTTATCCTCGCACGCACAATCAATATCAGTTTCTTTTTTAGGTCTATAAGCATTATAGAAAGCATAACCTAAAACTATTACGGTTAATCCAATGAAATATGGACGTAACGGCTCAAGAAATGAAAATGTAGATGCAATGCCACTTAGTCCGCCTACAACCGCAAGAACAGGTGTAATGCAGCAAAGTGATGCCAGCAATGCTGTTATTATTCCTCCGCTGGATAATAATTTATCTTTCATTTTTATCACTCCTTTTTAATTTGTTATTGCGATTCGGACCGTACCGGTAACGCAATGATAGTTAATTATAGCTCAATTGATTCAAGTATAGGACACTCATCCGATGAAACCTCTTCATTTACACATTGATCAATAAGTTTCACAAGTACACTTCTAATTTTTTTCAAATCTTTGATTCTATTATCTATATCTTGCAGCTTATGTTCTGTCAAATGTTTTACATCTCCACATTTTGCCTCTGAATCAATTCTTAACTCAAATAATTCTTTAATTTCTCGAAGAGTAAAGCCAAGTTCTTTAGCACGTTTAATAAAAAGCAGCCGCTTTAAATCTGTTTCGTCATAAACTCTGTACTTTGATTCTGCGCGCTTTGGTTTGGGAAGCAATTTTATTTTTTCATAATAGCGGACAGTCTCGATATTAATTCCCACTTCTTTCGCTAATTGACCCACGAAATATTCAGCCATTTTAAATTCCTTTTGACTTTCTTATACAAATATAATACGCGTAGTATGGTACGGAGTCAAGGAAAAAAAATAATAGGAATGGAAAAAAGAGATATAATTTATATCACAAAATGAAAAGGGCTGTCTCAAAAGCAGTTTTTTCGTCTCTTGTGGCTTTTTTATCGAGAAGGATATTTTGAATTCAAGTCATTTACCACCAAGACTCAAAAGCATAAAGGTTCACAACTGTGTGCCGCAGCATGCATGTGTGCAGCTACAAATAACTTTTGAGATAGCCTCGCTTATTAATTACTCAATGCTTCCGATATTTCTCGGATACTAACTTTTTCATTTTTACAACAATCTAATAAATTGTCGTTTACTACTACAGCTGGGATTTTATTTATCCCATAGCTTTTTGATTTTTCCAAATTGCTTTTTTCGTTCATGTTATAAATTTTTATTTCATACTTTGAAAAATTACTTTCTACTTCTTTTACTGTTTCATTGCACAAAGGGCAACCTGCAGTGAAGATTTCTATTTTATTATTTTTCATGTCAATACCTCCTAATAATTTTAATATTATTTTTGATTTAGCTGATTTAATCTTTCTTCGATTTTATTTATTTCCGAAATAATGCTTGCTACTTTTTTAATTTCCATCTTAGGGAATTCATTTTGAACTAATTTAATTTTTTCTGCATCAGGACAGTTGCCTGGGCAAGCATTTACCATCTTAACTATTTTTAATGCCAAATTTTTTCTCAAAACATCCTCCAAAATTCCATGAAAAGTTTTCTGGAAATTAGCTTCAATTGCCTTAAACTGAACATAAATTTCTTCTGCATCACGATCATCATCAATCATTTTTTCTATGCCTTCAATCTGTCCTTTTATAATATGAAGCTGCTTTTTTAATCTTTTTGAATCTTCCATTTCTCACACCTTAAATTGTTGTGGACTAAAATTACAATTATACAGCGGGTGTTTGTCAAGAGAAAAATATTAGTCAATAAATTTTTTATTTAGCTTAGAATTGATAGTTAAATCTTAGCTGAATTATGCTGCTGCATAATATCATTAATCAAAGCCTCTTTAATGTCAAATTTCTGACAAACAACTTTTACTTTGCTGTCTAAGTTTAGTTAAACAAATTTGAAGATGTTTGCAATTGTAGAGAAATGAGAAGGGATGTAAATATAACTATCAATATTATGGTCACAACGATTTTATTTTTTGAATAGAAAATTCGTCAACTAATAATTAAAAGCAAACAAAAATTTATTAGCTTTTTGCATTAGAGTTTAATTTTTGCTTAATTATTATCAATTGATAAACAAGGTATAAATAATTACTAAAAAGAGAGGTAAGAATGAAAATTGGATTTATTGGGCTCGGTAAAATGGGCTTTAATATGGTGCAACGACTTTTACTTGATAAACACGAAGTTGTTGCGTTTAATCGCGACCAGAGTAAAATAGATGAAATTGCAAAGAAAGGTGCAATTCCTTCTTATTCCATAAAAGAGCTAATAAGCAAACTCCCAGATAGAAAGATTATTTGGTTAATGGTTCCATCAGGTAAACCAGTTGACGAAAATCTTGACGTATTATTAGATCTTCTTAATAAAAATGACATAATAATAGATGGGGGTAATTCATTTTGGAGAGATTCGCAGAGACGCGCTGAGAAGTCTGCAGTAAAAGGTATACACTTTATTGATTGTGGGACTAGTGGCGGAATTTGGGGGTTGCAAAATGGTTATTGTTTAATGTACGGTGGTAATAAAGAAGCCGTTGATTTTGTTGAACCTATATTCAAATCACTTGCACCTGAAAATGGTTATGTCTACTGCGGACAGTCAGGCACAGGCCATCTAGTTAAAATGGTCCATAATGGAATCGAATACGGAATGATGCAAGCTTATGCTGAAGGATTTGAGATACTTCAAAAGTCACCCTATAATATTAATTTAACTAAAGTTGCTGATGCCTGGCAATATGGAAGTGTTATTAGAAGCTGGCTGCTTGAATTGGCAGTTAAGGCTTTCAAGGAGGACCCAAATTTAGAAAAGTTAAAAGGTTATGTCCAAGATAGCGGCGAAGGAAGATGGACGGTCCAAACAGCTATGGATTTCGAAGTACCAGCTCATGTTATTACTGCATCTCTTTTTAATAGATTCCAGTCGAGACAAGAGGATTCTTTTGCAATGAAAGTTCTTGCTGCGTTGAGAAATCAATTCGGAGGCCATTCTGTGAAGAGTAAGTGAGTTTTTGGGTGAAAGATGGTAGTTGGCAGTTTGTAGTTGGCAGTAGGCAGTTGGCAGTAGGCAGTGGGCAGTTGGCAGTAGGCAGTGGGCAGTTGGCAGTAGGCAGTGGGCAGTCAAAGTTAGCGGGTTTTATATGGATAATGAAAATTCTTTTAGAGATTTGATCGTTTATAAAAAAGCTTTTGAATTAGCAATGGAAATTTTTAAATTGACTAAAACATTTCCTAAGGAAGAATTGTATTCTCTTTCTGATCAAATAAGAAGGTCTTCTCGTTCTGTTTGTTCTTCTATCGCTGAAGCTTATAGAAAAAGACGATACCCTGCACATTTTATAAGTAAAATTTCTGACGCAGACATGGAAAATAGTGAGACTATTGTTTGGTTAGATTTTGCAGAAAATTGTGGGTATTTAAAAAAATCAATTAAAATTGAATTAGAAAATAAATGTATCGAGATAGGTAAGTTATTAAATCATATGATTATACATCCTGAAAAATACCAAAGGAAAATTTAATGAAGAATATTAATTACAAATTAAACTACCAAAATGCCCCTTGCTCCCTGCCCACTGCCAACTGCCCACTGCCCACTGATAACTGCCAACTGCTAACTGCTAACTGCCAACTATACATTCTCAACTTCAATAAAATTGTAAGAAAGGGAAATAAATGAAAAACATAGATAATCACATTTACGTTATTTTTGGTGCATCTGGTGATCTTACAAAAAGAAAATTAGTACCAGCACTTTATTCTTTGTATGTGCAAGGGATGCTTCCGGAAAGGTTTGTGCTTCTCGGCACTTCGAGGAGTGAATTCGATGATGATGTATTTCGTAACTATATGAAAGATGCTATAAAAAAATTCAAAGAAATCGATGATGAGTCAAAAATTGATGAATTTTGTAAAATATTGTTTTATATCCCAATTGGCTTTAACGACAAATCCGCTTATATAAAATTAAAAAATAAATTAGATGATTTAAGAAAACAATTCGATATTAATGGTAATACAATTTTTTACCTTTCCACTCCGCCAAGCTTATATGGTATAATTCCGCAAAATCTCGCGTCAGTTGGATTAAACAAACAAATTGATGGCTGGAAAAGATTAATTATAGAAAAACCATTTGGTTATGATCTTGAATCCGCAATCAAATTAAAAGAACAATTATTAAATAATTGGGAGGAAGAACAACTTTACAGAATTGACCATTACCTTGGTAAAGAAACGGTTCAGAATCTTTTAGTTACGCGGTTTTCAAATGGAATCTTTGAGCCTCTATGGAATAGAAATTACGTTCATCATATTGAAATAACATCTACAGAAAGCATAGGCGTAGAAAAAAGAGGCGGCTATTATGAATCTTCTGGCGCATTAAGAGATATGGTACAAAATCATTTGCTTCATATTGTTGGATTAATAGCTATGGAGCCACCTACATCTGTTGAACCATATGCAATTCGTAATGAGATTCTTAAAGTGTTTCAATCACTTCGACAGTTCAAAAAAGATGATGTAAGAAATAGTGTAATAAGAGGTCAATACACAGCATCAAAAATAAAAAATGAAGTTGTGAAAGGTTACCGTGAAGAAGAAGGAGTTAATCCTGAATCAATTACCGAAACGTATGCAGCACTTAAATTTTATATTGATAACTGGAGGTGGGGAGGAGTTCCATTTTATGTGCGAACAGGCAAAAGATTACCAACTCGCATAACTGAAGTTGTCATCCATTTTAAACCTACTCCACATTTTCTCTTTGCAAAAAAGGAAATGGATAACGCTTGTAATTTATTAATAATAAGAATTCAGCCTGATGAAGGTATATTACTTAAATTTAGTATGAAAACCCCAGGCGCAGGCTTCGATGTACAAAATGTGAATATGGATTTTCATTATTCTGACTTAACTAATCAGCGTATTCCACCAGCTTATGAAAGATTGTTACACGATACAATGAAAGGGGATTCAACTTTATTCCCAAGAACTGAAGAAGTTTTAGAAGCGTGGAAATTTTTAATGCCTGTAATTGAATGCTGGAAAAATGATAAAAACGTTCCTCTTTACGGATACCCAGCTGGAACTTGGGGACCTAAAAATGCTGATTATCTTATTCAAGATGGAATGGGCTGGCATTATCCGTGCAAAGATTTGGCAGAAGATGGAGTTTATTGTGAATTATGAGAGATAAAGGAATAATTAAAGTTTTCCCGGATACAGAAAGTTTAGCTGAGCATGCAGCTGAATGTCTTATTAAAAAAATCAACAAAAATTTCTCCAACCAAAGCTTTTCGATTGCTCTTTCAGGGGGTACAACTCCTAAAAAAATATTTAGTTGCATAGCAAGTAAATACTCCGAAAAAATTAATTGGCATAAACTAAAAGTTTTTTTTGGTGATGAGAGATGTGTACACCCAAGCAGTGACGATAGTAATTATAAAATGGCGGATGAAACGCTTTTTAAACTTGTTTCAATTCCTAAAAAAAATATTTTTAGAATTAAAGGTGAAAACAAACCCTCCTATGAGGCTTCTCGTTACAGTAAAATTGTTGCTGAGAATTTACCACTCAAAGATGGATTGCCGCAGTTTGATGTAGTTATGCTCGGCTTAGGCGATGATGGGCATGTCGCTTCAATATTTCCAAATCAATTAGAGATATTCAATTCAAATAAAATTTACGAAACAGCAGTTCATCCAAGCACTGGACAAAAAAGAATTTCTATAACTGGTAAAATTATCAACAACGCTAAGCTTGTAGTTTTTATTGTTACTGGTGAGGGTAAATCAAAAATTCTTTATGAAATACTCACTTTAACTCCTCATAATGTTTCTTATCCAGCTTCCTTTGTTAACCCTACCGGTGGGGAACTAATCTGGCTGCTTGATGCTGAGGCCTCTAAGTTACTAAATAATAAAATTTCAATTCAAAAAATTTTTTAACTTCCTTTTAATTAAAATCCCATAGCTGTTATTAATTCTTTACCTATCAAACACCTTGGATTTTTGACTTATTTATATGGATTTTTAAGAATAAACAGCACTGAAAAATCATTATTATGTAAATTATAATTTTCTTGATTGAATATTTTATACAATTACGGTGTAAATCTTAACAAGAGAAAATGACTTCTTAATTGTCATGCAAAAAAAATAATAAATAAACAATTTATTTTTGCTTTGAAAAAGAGGATTTTATATATTGAATCAGCTTACATAATCTGATTTAATAATGAGAATAATAAAACCTAAAAGACTTTGCAAAGGTGATGTAATTGGAATAATATCCCCTGCTTCATCGCCTGATGATTATTCTAAAATTAATAAAGGTGTAGAATATTTGGAGGGATTAGGCTATAGAGTAGAAGTTGGTAAAAATGTAGGGAAAGAAACTGGTTACTTAGCTGGAAACGATAACCAAAGGGCAGATGATTTACATTTGATGTTTAAGAATAAACATATCAAAGCAATTTTTTCTGTCAGGGGAGGTTATGGTTCAGCTCGGTTATTAGACAAAATCAATTACAAAATAATTCGCGAAAATCCTAAAATTTTTGTTGGCTATAGTGATATAAATGCACTTCAACTCGCATTTTTCCATAAAGTAGGACTAGTAACATTTGCTGGACCAATGGTTGCTGTTGATTTTTACAATGAGGTCAGTCCATTTACAGAAGAATTTTTCTGGAAAGTAATAACTTCGGACAAAAAAATAGGTAAGTTAACAAATCCAAACTCTGAAAAAATATTTGTTTTAAATAAAGGAAGAAGCGAAGGAAAAATTTTAGGTGGTAATTTATCTATTATAACATCGTTAATGGGGACTAAATTTCTTCCAAGCTTTAGAGAGAGTATTTTGTTATTAGAAGAAATTAACGAAGCGCCGTACAGAATAGATAGAATGTTAAATCAGCTTCGTCTTGCAAACGTATTGAATATTATAAATGGGGTTATTTTAGGAAGATTTGTTGATTGCTACGAAACTGACCCAACAAAAAAATCTTTATCACTAAATGATGTAATTATTGAGTATTTTCAGAATAAAAAAATTCCAGTGGTCTACAATTTTAAACATGGGCACATCAAAGATAATATAACAATACCATTTGGATTAAAATGCATATTAAACGCAAGTAGAAGTTTTATCGAAATACCAGAAAGTGCTGTTATTTAATAGCTTGTATTTAACAAATATTTACTTCGTAGAAGTATTTTAATAATTTTCAAAAGCTCCCGCTTATTAAGCTGCAAAACAGGTCTTTAAAACGTATTCATTAGTTATGTAATTACAGGTTATCGTTTGAAGGTCAGAATTTTTTAATGATAAATTCATGTAAGTTACAAGCAAATATATTTTTAGACTAATGGTATATTTAGCAGAATCACAAAGTACTTAGTTTATAGAATTCACTCCAATTTATATTCTCTTTTTTAAGAAATTAAATTAAAAAGCGTAAAATTTTCTTGCTTTCGCCTCATTTTTAAGTGGTATACTTATTGTTTCCTTTAGACACACTAATTTACCATCATAATGGAATTTATTAACGAGAATTACATCGCAAGCCTTATTGACAACGTCAGGCTAAAGAATACTCAGCTGCAAAGTGAAATAATTAACAAAGCAATTGAAGCAAAGGGACTTTCTTTGAAGGACTGTGCAGCTTTATTAAATATTGATAAGCCTGAACTCTTTGAAAAGCTTTTCACCGCTGCCTATAAAGTTAAAGAAAAAATTTACGGGAATCGCTTAGTTTTGTTTGCCCCTCTTTACGTATCAAATCAATGTGTTAATAATTGTCTTTATTGCGCATTTAGAAGAGACAATAAGCAATTAATTAGAAAGACGTTATCAATACAAGAAATAAAAGAAGAAACTGAGTTTTTAGTTAAACAAGGACATAAAAGAATTTTGCTGGTGACAGGTGAGCATCCCAAAAAATCAAATTTAGATTTTATTGGTGAAGCAATAGAAACAATGTATGATGTTCATGTTAATGGTGGGAACATTAGAAGAATAAATGTAAATACTGCTCCATTATCATTGGAAGGGTTCAAGACGTTAAAAAGTTTTGGAATAGGTACTTATCAATGTTTTCAAGAGACTTATCATTACAACACTTATGTAAAAATGCATCCTGATGGGCCGAAGAAAGATTATGCTTGGCGACTTTATGCAATGGATAGGGCACTTCAAGCTGGAATTGATGATGTGGGTATAGGTGTTTTGTTTGGTCTAACTGATTATAAATTTGAAACTCTTGCTTTATTAGAACATGCTTTTAATCTTGACAAAAGATACGGTGTAGGTCCACATACCGTTTCAGTCCCTCGTTTAGAACCTGCGTTAAATGCACCTGTTTCTTACAATCCTCCATTTGTGGTTGACGATTTGTCGTTTAAAAAAATAGTTGCAGTTATTCGTTTAGCCTTACCTTATACTGGTATCATTTTAACAACTCGAGAAAGGCCACAGCTTAGGCGGGAACTGTTTGAGATTGGCGTTTCTCAAATTAGTGCAGGTAGCAGAACTTCGCCAGGAGCTTATAAAGTGTTAAGTGACTTAAATGATAATTCTCAAAGCGAACAGTTTCAGTTGGGTGACCATAGAACTCTTGATGAAGTTGTAAAAGACTGCTGTGAGTTAGGATATCTGCCAAGTTTTTGTACTGCATGCTACAGGTCATCGCGTACAGGCGACCGATTTATGAGATTAGCTAAAACTGGTAAAATTGGCAAACTCTGTACTCCAAATGCTATTTCCACTTTTAAAGAATATGTTATTGATTATGCTTCGCCGCAGACAAAAACTGCTGCGTTAAAAACCATTGATAACGAAATTCAAAAAGCTGAAAGCAAAATCAAAAATAAAATATTAAGAATGATTAAAGAAGTTGACGCTGGTCGACGAGACGTTTATTTATAAGGGATATGAACCTAAAAGAATTATTACATAAGGAAAGTTTTACTCGCGAAGAAATTATTTCTCTGCTAAAGCTTCAGAAAGGAGAAGAAATTCGTGAGTTAATTAATCGTGCTGATGAGGTTCGCCGTGAATATTGCGGCGAGGAAGTACACTTAAGAGGAATAATAGAGTTCTCTAACTATTGCACTGAAGATTGTCTTTATTGTGGATTACGTGCTGGCAATTTAAAACTTCAGCGCTATCGAATGTCGCCCGAAGAAATTATTGAAACAGCCAAACAAATTTCTAATCTCGGAATCTTCACAATTGTTTTACAATCTGGAGAAGATAGTTATTATGATAAAGATTTAATTGCCTATATAATTTATTCAATTAAACAATATTCGGATGTTGCAATTACTTTAAGTATTGGTGAAAGAGAGTTTGACGAATACAGAATATGGAAATTAGCTGGCGCTGACCGTTACTTACTAAAACACGAAACAGCTAATCCAAAACTTTATTCAATTTACCACAATAAGCAGAAGTTAGAAGACAGAATTAAGCATTTAGAATTTTTAAAAAGCTTGGGTTATCAAATTGGTTCTGGCAATATAGTAGGTTTGCCTATGCAAACCGAAGAGGATATTGCAGATGATATACTTTTATGCAGCAAGCTTGACTTGGATATGGCTGCCTTTGGGCCTTTCATACCTGCACCAAATACACCTTATCGTAGAAGAAAAGCTGGTAATGTTATGCTAACTTTAAAAACAATGGCAGTTGCTAGAATAGTGTTGAAAAATGTTCATATTCCTGCAACTACTGCTTTGGCAACAATTGACGAGGCTGGTAGAATTAAAGGTTTAACTTCAGGTGCAAATGTGATTATGCCAGATTTTACACCAATGAAGTATCGTCAATATTATGAGATTTATCCAAATCGAAATACTATTAAAGATGATCCAAGTGCAGTTAAAGCACTTCTTACAATGCAACTAGAGTCAATCGGCAGAAAAATCTCTTCGGGAAAAGGGGACTCGCTTAAATTAATTTTTGGCAACGATAAAATTTCTCATTATCCATATTAATTTCATTTCATACATAGTTATTAAATCTTATTTTTACTACTCAAAAAACTAAAAAGGGGCCTGTTATATGTTGAAAAATCATTATGTGTATTTATTATTAGTTTTTTTAATTGCATGTAGTACTAAAAGTGACAAGGAATATTTTGAAGAGGCTAATAAATTGTTAGAACAGAAAAAGTATGGAAAGGCTATCGAAAGTTACGAGGAATTAGTAAAACACCATTCAAAAAGTGATTTAGCAGCAAAAGCCTTATTTGCTTGTGGTAAGATTTATCAAAGTCAACTGTTGCCTAATATCCCTAAGCAAGCCTCATTGAATAAAGCTATACAATATTATCGTGAATTATACTTTAAGTATGGAAATAAACCTGAAGCAGAAAAAGCACTTTTCATGATTGCGTTCATTCAAGCTAATGAGCTTAATTTACCAGACTCTGCAAAAGTTAATTATGACTTGTTCCTTCAAAAATATCCCAAAAGTGAATTGACTGAATCGGCTAAGTTAGAAAGAGATAATTTAGGGTTGTCACCCGACGAAATCTTAACAAAGAAATTAGAGAATAAAAAAAATGACCCACAAAAACATTGATTATAAAAAATACCTGGATACTTCAATTATCTCTAAAATTAAAAATCTTGAATTAAGAGCACGCATGGTTGTTGAAGGTTTTATGATAGGCTTACATAAAAGTCCATATCATGGCTTTAGTGTTGAATTTACCGAACATCGTCAATATATGCAGGGGGATTCATTAAAAGATATTGATTGGAAAGTCTACGCAAAACGCGAGAGATTTTATGTTAAACAATACGAAGAGGAAACTAATCTTATTTCACATGTAATTGTTGATATCAGTAATTCTATGGATTATAAGCACTCTTCTTCTGTCACTAAGTTAGAATATGCTATTACACTTGCTGCAGCTTTAGTTTATATAATGATAAATCAACAAGATGCATCTGGATTAGTTTTATTTTCGGATAAAATCCAGTCTTATTTACCTCCTAAGTCAAATCAAATTTATTTAAAAACTTTGCTTGCCCAACTTTCTCAAATTAAAGCTAAAGGACTTACCAACACAGGAGTTTGTTTAAGAGAAATTTCAGAAAAAATTAAAAAGCGTGGCTTAGTAATAATTATTTCTGATTTATTTGATGACCCCAGTAAAATAATTCCTGCACTTAAATATTTCCGATATAAAAAAAATGAAGTTATTGTCTTGCAGCTTTTGGACCCAATGGAAATAAACTTTGCTTTTGAAAAGGATTCAATTTTTGTTGATAAAGAAACTGGTTTAGAAATAAATACTCAACCGCGACAAATTCAGAAAGCTTACCAAACTACAATTAATAATTATCTACACAATATTAAAAGTGAATGCCTTAACCATGGAATTGAATATAATCTTATTGATACTTCTGAACCGTTCGATAAAGCTCTTATGAGTTACTTTTTTAAGCGGAAAAAACTCTATTGAATTGTAAAATGTAAAAGTTATGAATTAGCACTTAATTCTTTGGATTGATTTGTTGCTTTTAAATTACAGCCAAGTTAAATTGTATGAAAATTTAATGGAGCCAAGATGCCAATTTTAAAAGATTTCAAGACGATCCCTCAATTGTTTAAAATCATAACTCTGGAGTTTGGCCGAAGTCAAAATCGTGCATTGCTTAAGACAAAAGAAAATAACCAATGGAAAGAAATCACTTTTGACGAGGTTTATCACAATACTGAAGATTTGGCTTTGGGACTTGTAACTTTAGGTGTTCGCAAAGAAGATAAAGTGGCTATTATTTCCGAAAACAGACCTGAATGGGTGTATGCTGATATGGCTATTTTAGGCTTAGGCGCTATAGACGTGCCGCTTTACCCTATATCAACATCCGAAATGCTTGAATACACACTTAATGATTCAGAATCAGTAGGTATTTTTGTCTCCAATAAATTTCAGCTTAATAAAGTGCTAAAAATAATTAATCGCTGTAAGTACCTAAAGTTTATTATTGTCATGAATAATGAGGACAAAGTAAGTGATAAAAATGTTTACTCGCTTAACGAAATTCAAGAAAGAGGCAAAGAATTAAAGCGAGAAAATCCTAATCTTTTTTTAGAAAATATTGAATTAATTAACGAAGATGATATATGTACAATAATTTACACATCAGGGACTACTGGTGAACCAAAAGGTGTAATTCTTACACATAAAAATATTGTCTCAAATATTAAAGCAGCACATGAGGTTTTTTACATTGATCAAAACGATGTATTTTTATCTTTCTTACCATTGTGCCATATTTTCGAAAGAATGGGCGGCTATTATACCGCTTTTTCTTCCGGCGGAATGATTTGTTACGCTGAAAGTATAGAGAAAGTTGCACAAAATATGCAAGAAATTAGACCAACTATTATGACTGCAGTCCCTCGACTTTTTGAAAGGATGTATTCAAGAATTAAGAAAAATATTGAGTCGCAATCGGCTAGTAAACAAAAAATTTTCAATTGGGCTGTTGAAATAGGTAAAGAATATAAAGCTGCTAAAAAATCAGAACAGCATATTCCAATTAGTCTTGCTGTTAAATATAAGTTGGCAGATAAACTTGTGTTTTCCAAACTTAGAGAAAGAACTGGCGGTCGATTAAGATTTTTTATTTCGGGTGGCGCCGCGTTGTCAAGAGAATTAGGACAGTTTTTTGACGCGGTGGGCATATTAATTATTGAGGGATACGGGCTAACTGAATCTTCGCCGGTCATTGCTGTTAATCGTCCCAACGATTACAAATTTGGTACTGTTGGTAAACCGTTGCCGGGCGTTGAAGTTAAAATTGCTAAAGACGGTGAAATACTTGCTTATGGTCCAAATATTATGAAAGGTTATTTTAAGAAAAAGAAAGAAACCGAAGAAACAATTAAGGACGGCTGGCTTCATACTGGTGATATTGGCGTCTTTGATGCAGAGGGATTTTTAATAATTACTGATAGAAAAAAACACTTATTTAAAACGAGCGGAGGTAAATACATTGCACCTACCCCAATTGAAAATATGTTCCTTGCAAGCAAATATATCGACCAATTTGTTCTAATTGGTGATAGAAGAATGTTTTTAAGCGCACTGATTGTTCCAGATTTTGAGGCTCTTAAAGAATATGCCGACGCAAATAGAATCCCATACAAGGATGAAAAAGAACTCGTTAAGTTTAAGCAAATTTATGAACTTTTAGATAAAGAGTTAGACCAATTTCAAAAAAAGTTGGCTTCATTTGAAAGAGTAAGAAAGTTTGCTATTCTCGATAAACCATTTACTATCGAAAGTGGTGAGTTAACTCCATCACTTAAAATAAAAAGAAAAATTGTTGAAGAAAGATACAAAGATTTAATTGAGGATATGTACAAAAGCCTAGAAGGATAGCTTTCCTAAGTCTAACATTAACTCCATTATTCATGTCCGACTAAAATATTTGTGGTTGAATTGCGTCTTTTAATTTAATGGTTAATAAATAAACGACACCCCCTTTGTAATACTTAGTGCTGCTTTATGTATTTGTTGGTTAAGTATCATACGTTACACAAAATGGTTTATAATGTAACACTAAGAAGTATAAGCCAACGACAAACAATGGCTTATATATTGGAATTTGGCAAAAAAATTATTTTGTACAGTTATGTGTAATTTATTCACCTACCAATTGGCGTTTTTTTATTATATTCGAATTCAAAATTGTTGAGGTTTTCTTTTGAAAATGGAAAAAGTATTGGTTACTTCGGCTTTACCGTATGCAAATGGTAGAATTCATTTAGGGCATTTAAGTGGTGCATACCTGCCTGCGGATATTTATGTACGTTACAAAAGATTAAATGGCGACGATGTGATTTATATTTGTGGTTCGGATGAACATGGGGTCCCAATAACAATTACTGCTGACAAAGAAAAAGTGAGTCCAAAAGTAATAATTGACAGATATCATAATTTAAACAAAGAAGCATTTGAAAAATTTGGGATGAGCTTTGATATTTACTCAAGAACCAGCCTTCCTATTCATCATCAAACTGCACAAGATTTTTTTAATGCCTATTATGAACAAGGTTTACTTGTTGAAAAAAAGTCTAAACAATTCTATGATGAAAAAGCTAAAATGTTCTTGCCCGATAGATATGTAGAAGGTACATGTCCAAGATGCGGCTACGAAGAAGCGCGAAGTGATGAGTGTGAAAGATGCGGCTCACTTTATGAACCTTCTGAGTTACTAAATCCAAAAAGTAAAATTACAGGTGAAACTCCAATTCTAAAAGAAACTTCACATTGGTATTTCCCTCTTGGAAAATTTCAGAAGAGGTTAGAGAATTATGTTAAAGAAATGAATGAAAAATATGGCTGGAAAGAAAACGTTTTACAGTATTGTAATGGCTGGTTTAAAGAGGGACTTAAAGATAGGGCTTATACACGTGACCTTGACTGGGGTGTGAAAGTTCCATTAAAAAATGCTGAAGGGAAAGTGCTTTATGTATGGTTTGAAGCTGTTCTTGGTTACATTTCGGCTACAAAGGAACTATCGTTAAAAAAAGATGAACCTAATTTTTGGAGAAAATATTGGCAGGATCCTAATACAAAATATATTGCTTTTATTGGTAAAGATAACATTGTTTTTCATACAATAATTTTTCCTGCAATGTTAATGGCTTGGAACGATGTTAAACCTGATAAGTACGTGCTTCCTCAAAATGTTCCGGCAAATGAATTCTTGAATTTCGAAGGTAAAAAATTTTCTAAATCACGCGGCTGGGGGGTTGATGTATTAGAATTTTTAGATATTTTTCCGCCCGACCCGTTACGTTATGCTTTAGCGTCAAATTTGCCTGAAAATAAGGATACTGATTTTTACTGGAAAGAATTTCAATCTAGAAATAATAGTGAACTTGCTGATATACTTGGTAATTTTGTCAATCGTACATTTACTTTTGCTTACAAGCATTTTGAGGGAAAAGTACCTCCTCGAAAAAAATTAACAGCCATTGATTACGAAATGCTCAGCTTAGTTGAAAATTATCCTCTTAAAGTGTCTAATTTGATAGAAAAATTTAAAATCAAAGATGCAGTTTTTGAAATGATGAATCTCGCTAGGGCCGGGAATAAGTATTTTAACGATTCTGAACCTTGGTCTACTATTAAAAATGACCCTGATAAAGCATCTACAACAATTAATGTTTGTCTTAATTCAATTTACACTTTAGCAGAAATTTTTGAACCTGTTTTACCATTCACATCTAAGAAAATGTTTGATATGTTAAATGCAAAGCCTACTTTATGGATTGATTCGGGAAAGGAAAATTTAAAGGCTGGTCATAAACTTAACCAAGCCGTAATATTATTTAATAAAATAGAAGATAAACAAATTGACGAACAAATTTTTAAGCTAAATCAACTGGAGGGTATTAAAGTTACTGATGAAAAAGAAATTACAATCGATGATTTTAAGCGTGTAAAATTGAAAGTGGCTAAAATAATATATGCTGAAAAGGTTGAAAAAAGCACCAAGCTTTTACGTTTAGAGTTAGACCTTGGCACCGAAAAAAGACAAGTTGTTGCGGGAATCGCAAAAAGTTATTCAGCAGAAGAGCTGATTGGCAAGCAAGTATTAATTGTGGCTAATTTAAAACCTGCAAAATTGTTTGGTTTAGAGTCTCAAGGTATGATACTTGCTTTAGATACTGACCAAAATGAAAAAGTAAAAATTATTGAAATAGATTCTTCTATTGCACCTGGAACAATAGCTAAATAAAAAATAAATTCTTCACAAAGGATTACTTGACGAATTCAGAATTAAAATATCTTAATTCATTTTATATTAAGAGAATCCTCATTTAACAAAAAAATATGGAGGTTTTCTTCCCAATGCGAAATGGTAAATACTTATTTTTTGCTTTTTTACTGTCGTTAATTTTTACTTCATGTGCAACCGAAAACTCTAAAATAATTGTTGCACGTTTCGACGATGATTTTATAACTGCCGGAGAACTTAAGGAAGCATACCTTAAAAATAATTCAGGCGATACAACCTTATCCATCGACTCATTAAATGCATTGGATAACTTTTTAAACCTTTATCTCAACTATAGAATGAAATTAAGAGATGCCTTTGTTAGAGGTTATACTAAAGATAAAGATTTACAAGATGAAATAGATAATTACAAGTTCAATGTTGGTAAGACTTTGTTCTTGGAAGATAAATTTTATGAGCCAAATCTTCGTAAAATGTATGAGCGAAGGAAGTGGGAGTTTCGAGTTAGCCACATTTTTATAAGAATTGATTCCGCTCACAACGAAAAACAAGCATATCAACTTGCAAAAAGCTTAATTGATTCTATCAAGAACGGTGCTGATTTTCGAGTTTTATGCAAAAAGTACTCGGATGATTCCTCTACTAAAAATAACGGCGGTGATGTTTACTACGTTACTTCAGGTATGATTACAAACCCTGTTCTCGAAAATGCAGTCTACTCTACGCCAGTAGGAGAAGTTTACCCTGAGCCTATAAAAACACTTTATGGCTATCATATAATTAAAATAACTGATAAAGTAAAAAGAATTGAATCAGTTAGAGCTTCTCATATATTAATTGCATTTGCTGATTCTTCTGGTAAAACAGACACTGCTGAAGCTTTGAAAAAAGCTGAAGCTATTAGAGATAGTTTGCTTAATGGTGCTGACTTTGGGGATATGGCTAAGAAATATTCTTTTGATAAAGTCACAGCTAAAAAGGGCGGTGATTTAGGATACTTTTCAAGAGGCAGAATGGTAATTCCTTTTGATGAAATGGCTTTTAAACTAAAAGTAGGTGAAATCTCGCCAATCGTAAAAACGAATTTCGGTTTCCATATTATTAAAGTAACAGACAGAAAACCAATTCCATCGTTTGAAGAAAGCAGAGATGAACTAAAAAATTTGTTTCAGAGAACTTTGTATCAGACTGAATTTGACAAGCTGAGAGATTCGTTGTCAAAACAATTTGACTATCAACAATTTCAGAATAACATTGGAATGCTCCTTTCTAATTTCGATACCCTTAAAGTAGGAGTTAATTATGATACGAGCACTTTTAAACAAAAATACGGTAACACCCCAATTTTTAGTGTCTCAAATAAAAATTATAATCTTGACAGCTTAATCAACTGGATGTCTAAAAACGGTTATAACAATCAGAGACTATCAAACAAAAATGTATTTGATAATGGAATAAGACAGTATTCTAACGAAATACTCATAAAACAAAGAATAATGAATTATGATAAAGAAGACCCCAAATTTGCACAATTAATGAAAGACTATGCTAAAGGTGTTTATCTTTTCAAAATACTTGAAGAAGAGGTATGGAACAAAATAAAGATTGATACAAATAAAATTTTGCAAATGTTTGATTCTACACGTAATAAATATTGGACTAACGACCGTGTGAAGTATTTGTTTGTCTCAGCTTTAAATGATTCCGTTATTAATAACTATAAAAACCTGTTAAAAAGTGGGTATAGTTTTGATACTCTTGTAGTAGATACAAATCCATTAAAAGCTAAAGCGCTGAATGCAGAATTTAAAGATGTAAACAATAACGAGGTTGCTAAGGTTGCATTCGAATTAAAGAACCCAGGTGATATTTCAGAGCCATTCAAATATAAAAATACTTGGTATATAGTTAAACTTATTGAAAAACAACCTAAAAGATTGAAAACTTTTGAGGAGGCTAAACCAGAATTAATTAGTTTGTATCAGGATAAGGAAAGCAAACGTTTAGAAAATGAGTATGTAAATAGATTAAAAAAATTGTACCACCCAGAAATTTACTATGAGAAACTTAAAGAAGCTTTATTCCAAAACAAATAATATCTTTTTGCTGCTGCTTTTTCTAATTATTTTTAACGCTTGCGCTAAAGAGAAAAAAGCAGAAAAGTATTATGCTAAGGTTGGGAATGAGTATTTAACCGAAGATATGTTAAAGGATTTTATTTCTTCTGAACGTTATAAAAATTTATATAAATCTGAGATTATTAGAAGATGGATAGAAAATGAGGTGCTTTATCAAGAAGCTGTTAAAAAGGGCATTGAGAAGGATAAGGAATATAAAAAGTTGGTTGACCGAGCATCAAGAGAACTTGCAATTGCTTTGCTAAAAAAAGAAATAATCCAAGAAGTTAAAAATTCATTTTCTAGTTCAGAGCTTGAACAGTTTTATGAAAAATACAAAGAAGATTTTAGATTGCAAGATGAAGCATACAAGTTGAACATTATTACTTTCAATAACGAAGATAGTGCAATTAAATTTAGAACACTATTGCTGGAAAGTGATTGGGATAGAATTTTGCCTGCATATAAAAATGATTCAACCGTAGTTAATTTAGAAACTCGTAAGTTCGTTTATAGCCACGATGTATATCCAGTTAGTATTTTAAGGATTTTACAAGATATGCTTCCTTTAGAAGTAAGTGTAGTTATACCAGAGGAACACTCTTCCTTTACAGTTGTTCAACTTATCGAAAAATACCCTAAAAATTTTTTACCAAGCTTTGAAAGTATAAAAAATGTTGTGGAAGAAAGGTATTTGGCTTTTAAGCAGAAAGAACACTTAGAAAAATACATAAGTGATTTAATTGGCAATTATAAGACGGAAATAGAATGGTACACAGAGTAAAAAAAATATTTTTTTTCTTCTTGGTTTTTATTGCCTGCACAATAGAAGCACAAGAGGTTTTAGATAAAATTGTAGCAGTTGTAGATAAAGATATAATTTTAAAATCTGAACTTGATTTTAGAGTAAATATAGAAGCTGCACAAAAAAATCTTAATCCTAACGACACAACACTAAGGAAGCAAGTCTTAAACCAACTTATTGAAGAAAAGCTATTGTATGCACAGGCGGAATTGGACTCAATTAATGTAACGGACGACCAGGTAAAACAACAGCTTGATTATCAAATGAATTATTTTATTCAACAATATGGTTCGAGGGAAAGATTAGAACAAGCTTATGGTATGTCAATAGAGAAATTAAAGCGTTCACTTGAAGATGATGTACGTAAAAATTTGATGGCACAAATGCTGCAACAAAAAAAATTTGGCGATGTAACAGTATCAAGAAAAGAGGTGGAGGATTTTTATGATACTTTTAAAGATTCAC
Organism: Melioribacteraceae bacterium 4301-Me; assembly: GCA_041538185.1. Taxonomy (NCBI): domain Bacteria; kingdom Pseudomonadati; phylum Ignavibacteriota; class Ignavibacteria; order Ignavibacteriales; family Melioribacteraceae; genus Pyranulibacter; species Pyranulibacter aquaticus. Next base: position 88,012 of record JBGORM010000001.1, read on the forward strand.
TTGGCTTAATACCGGAAAGGTTTACTATTGCTCATATATTTATCAATCCTAAATCCGGCGAACGCGTTAGAAATAAAGCAAAAAATTTCGCTGAATCTTTATTGGATTCACTTAAACATGGGGCAGATTTTGCTGAATTAGCTAAGAAATACTCAGATGACCCCGGTAGCGCAAGTCAAGGTGGCGACTTGGGTTTTGTAAAACGTGGTGTTTTTTATCCTGAATTTGAAGCTGTTGCTTTTTCTCTTGCACCAAAACAAACATCAGATGTTATTGAATCTCCTGTTGGTTTTCATATCATTCAGTTGTTAGAAAGACGCGGCGATGAAATTCATGTCCGCCATATTTTAATAAAAATTAAAAGCGATGAAAAAGCTGATTTGGCAGCTATTGACCTTTTAAACGACATCAGAGATAGCGTATTAAGCGGTAAAAATTCTTTTGCATACTATGCAAAAAAATACAGCGATGATAAGGAAACAGCTAAGAATGGTGGACTTTTAGGCACCTTCGAAGAAAATCAATTGGATAAGTCTCTTTTAGATATTGTCTATAAATTAAAAGATGGAGAAATAAGTTTTCCTAAAAGATTAGATGTTAACAAATCTACTTATGGTTACCATATTGTTCAGTTAATTAAAAGAACCCCGCAGCACAAAGCTAACTTAGATACAGATTACGATGAACTTAAGAGGCTGGCAGAATATTACAAAAAGCAAAAATTGTATAAGGAGTGGATGGCTGAACTGAAAGATAAAATTTATTGGGAAATAAAAGCATAAGGAAAAATAGTGGAACAAATAAAACTTGCTGCAAACGACTTAGAAGGAGTTGATAGATTAAACGATGCCGTAAAAAAAATAAAAGAAGAGATAGGCAAAGTTATAATTGGACAGCACCAAATTATTAACGATTTGCTTGTTAGTCTTTTAGCTCGTGGTCATTGCCTGCTTGTGGGTGTCCCCGGTTTAGCTAAAACTTTGTTGATTAAAACACTTGCCGAAGTTTTTGATCTTACCTTTAATAGAATTCAATTCACCCCAGATTTAATGCCAGGCGATATAACAGGGACTGAAATTATTGATGAGGACCAAATCACAAAAAGAAGGTATTTCAAATTTGTAAAAGGTCCAATTTTTGCAAATATTATTTTAGCCGATGAAATCAATAGAACGCCACCTAAAACTCAAGCCGCACTTTTAGAGGCAATGCAGGAATATAAAGTTACTGCCGCAGGGGAAATATACAAGCTCGAAGAACCATTTTTTGTGTTAGCCACCCAAAATCCTATTGAACAAGAAGGAACCTATCCCTTACCAGAAGCACAGTTGGATAGATTTATGTTTAATCTCTGGTTAGATTATCCTTCAATTGATGAAGAAGTTCAAATTATTAAATCGACTACAAGTGATTATAATCCCAAGTTAAATAAAATCTTAACTAAAGAAGAATTGTTTTACTTCCAAAGTTTAATAAGAAAAGTACCAGTCGCAGATAATGTTATTCAATTTGCAGTAAATTTAGTAAACTCAACACGACCAGGTCGAAATTCTAAAAAAGCAACTATTAGTGAATTGATAAGTTGGGGCGCCGGACCGCGTGCTTCTCAATATTTAATTCTCGCTGCAAAGACAAAAGCTGTTATGGAAGGTAGATTCACTCCTTCGATTGACGATGTTAAACAGTTTTTGGTACCAGTACTTCGACACCGAATAATACCAAGCTTCAACGCCGAAGCCGATGGAATTAACTCTGTAGACATAATCAATAAATTATCTGAAAATTAATTCTATTCAAAGTAAGGAGGCGGTTATCGAAACTAAAGATTTATTCTTATGGGTATTTATTTTCTTTCCTTTGATTGCTTTTTTCTCTTCATGTAATAAAAAAGAAGAACCATCGTTACAACTCAATACAGAAAAACATAAAATTAGTCCTTTTGGTTTTGTTGCAGATTCGTTAGAAGAAGAACGCGGTGTAATTGGTAATAATGAAACTTTAACGGATATTCTCCTTCCTTATGGTGTTCCTTATGAAAAAATTTATCAAATTGCACAGAAATCAAAAGATGTTTTTTATGTGAGAAAATTTAAAACTGGTGATAATTATGTTATTTATAAGACTAACGATACAATTCCGGAAGTAAAATACTTTATCTACGAAAAGGATATAGTAAATTATGTAGTGTTTGATCTTAGTGACCCAATAAAAATCTACGAGGGCAAAAAGAGAACCGAAGTTAAGGAAATGTTTGCTGATGGCGTAATTAATAGTTCTTTATATGAGACTTTTGAGAATAATAATCTTGATATCAATTTAGCGCTTAAGCTTGCCGATGTATTTGCATGGCAGATTGATTTTTATAGGATTCAAAAGGGTGATAAGTTTAAAGTCTTCTATGAAGAAGAGTATTTAAATAATGAACCAATAGGAGTAGGTAAAATTATAGCTGCAGAATTTTCTGCGAATAATCAAAATTATTTTGCTTTTAGATTTGAACAAAATGGTTCCGACGTTTACTTCGATGAAAAAGGTAATAGCCTTCGCAAAGCTTTTCTTAAAGCGCCGTTAAAATTTAGCAGAATTACATCTCGTTATTCATTAAAAAGATACCACCCAATATTGCATCGTGAAAAAGCGCATTTAGGCACAGATTATGCCGCACCCACTGGAACTCCAATACTAAGTGTAGGGGATGGTATAGTTACAGAAGCAACTTACAAGGCTTACAATGGTAATTATGTTAAGATTAGGCACAATTCAACTTATTCTACCCAATATTTGCACATGTCAAAAATTGCTAAAGGAATTAAACCAGGAGTTCGTGTAAAACAGGGACAGGTGATTGGTTATGTTGGCAGTACAGGTCTGGCTACAGGTCCCCATGTTTGTTTTAGATTTTGGAAAAACGGCAGACAAGTAGATCCATTTCGCGAAAAAATTCCGCCTTCAAAGCCAATTGACCCTAAAAACAGAGAGGCATTTTTTACTTTAAGAGATGAATTATTGAAAAAGCTTAATTCAGCATCTAATCAAAATGATTCGACATATGCTATGAGAAAAGGCAGCAATGAAAATAATATTCAATAACCTCAAATTATTCATACTGTTTGCAAAAAGTGAGCTTATTTACTTCAAGCTGGCTTTCCTACGCGTGAGTTACAAAACTCTATAGTCATTATTTGACCCGTGCTTTTGTTTGTAATAAAGAAAATTTATAATCAGAAAATAATTTTTGTTTTTACAAGAAAGTTATTGCGTTTTTTATCAAGCGACCGAAATATCTCTACCACAAATTCATTGTGTTATAATTGCGACCGAAAGGAATGAGTGAAACAATCTTCAACAAAGAGATAATAAGATGAATTTTTTTTGGTTATAGCGGAAAGAGCAGCAGTGAAATAAAGAGAAGCGCTTGTAAAAAGAAAGAATGTAGACCGATGACAAGTGAAGGTGAATATATAATTTCCTAATGCACTGTTTGGTATAAAAAGAATTTACCGGAAAGCTTTTTGTATTAGTTCTTGTTGTGATTTTAAGTATTGCTTTGTTGAGCCTGGTGCTGGGCTGGGGCTTTCGGGTCTGCCTACATATTTAATCTTTTTTATGTCAATGCCTAATTCTAAGAATTTGATGTAGATGAAATTCCAAGCGCCCATATTTTGTGGTTCCTCTTGCACCCATTTTATTTTTTCTGCATTAGGATATATTTCTAAAATTGATTTAATTTCATTTTGAGGGAATGGGTAATATTGCTCAATTCGTATAATTGCAGTATCAATATTTTTCATTAAGTCTCGTTCAGAAATTAATTCATAATATATTTTCCCGCTTGTGAAAATTAAGTTTTTAATTTTACTTTTATCTTTAATTGAAGCATCATCTATAACTTCCCAAAATTTTCCTGAGGTAAAATCATTAATTGATGATCGAGCTGCGGGTAGTCTTAAAAGACTTTTGGGGGTTAGAATAACTAATGGTCTTTCAATTTTTTGAAGAACATGCCGTCTTAATAAATGGAAATATTGTGCTGGTGTTGTGGGGTTGCATACAAACATATTATTTTCAGCGCAAAGTATTAAGAATCGTTCTAACCGAGCACTACTGTGTTCAGGTCCTTGACCCTCTTGTCCATGTGGCAATAAAAGTACAATATTATTGGGGAGCTGCCACTTTGTAAACGAACTGCAAATAAAATTATCGATTACAGGTTGGGCTCCATTAGCAAAATCTCCGAACTGAGCTTCCCAAATTACCAGTGAAAGCGGGTCGGCAACACTATATCCAAATTCAAAACCTAATACAGCAGCTTCTGAGAGCAGACTATCTAACGGTTCAAGTTTAGCTTGCCCTTCTGAGATTGAATTGTGTGGTATGATTTCTTCGCCTGTATTCATGTCTGTTAAAATTAAATGTCTTTGACTAAATGTACCTCTTGCACTGTCCTGTCCACTTAATCGGATTGGCCTTCCTTCAATTAACAATGTACCAAAAGCAAGTGATTCTGCAAAAGCCCAGTCAATTCTTGCATTGCCAGTCAACAATTCTTTACGCTTGTCGATATGCTTTTTAAGCTTTGGGTTTAAGGTAAAGTTTTCGGGGAACTTTGTAATTCCTTTAACTACAGCAGCCAGCATTTCAAAAGGTACTTTTGTTCCTGTTTTAACTGGTACTGATTGGTAAAACTCATAATCATAAGCTAAAGGTCTATCTGGGGTAAATTTAATTCCGTTCATTTTTGTCGATTTTAACGCTCTCTCTAAAATTTCCCAAATTTCTTTATCCAACTTTTCAATTTCACTTTCGGTAATAATTGATTTACTAATTAGCTTTTTGCTGTAAATTTCTTTCACAGAAGGATGCTCTTTTATAATGCGGTACATAATTGGCTGAGTATAGACAGGGTCGTCACCCTCGTTGTGACCATGTCTTCTATATCCAATTAAATCAATTACAATATCTTTATGAAATTTCTGGCGATACTCGAAAGCGAGCTTAGCAATCCAAAGGGCAGCTTCCGGGTCATCACCATTAACATGGAATATTGGCGATTGAACCATTTTAGCAACATCTGTAGCATATGGCGATGACCTTGCTTCTTCTGGGGTGGTAGTAAATCCAATCTGATTGTTAATAATTATGTGAATTGTTCCGCCAGTTCTATAACCCTTCAATTGTGAGAGGTTTAGCGTTTCAGCAACAATTCCTTGTCCAGCAAAAGCTGCATCGCCGTGAATTAGAATTGGTATATATTTATTTCTTTCAAAATCATTGTTTCTTGTCTGTTTTGCTCTAACTATTCCTTCAACAACAGGGTTGACCCATTCAAGGTGGCTGGGATTTGATGCAACTGAAACTTTTATTTTTTTACCAGACATTGTTAAATATTTGCCCGAAGCTCCCAGATGATACTTTACGTCACCAGTTCCCTGCGGAGCGTCCGGGTCAATATCTTCTTCAAATTCCGAAAAAATTTTCTCATAACTTTTACCGATTATATTTGATAAAACATTAAGTCTACCTCGATGTGCCATGCCGAGGAATATTTCCTTAACGTCATTTTGTGCTGCTTCATTTAAAATCATGTCCAAAACTGGAATTAAAGTTTCAGAGCCTTCGAGTGAAAACCTTTTATGTCCAACAAACTTTGTATGCAGAAAATGTTCAAATCCTTCAGCGATAACAAGTTTGTTCAGTATTCTCTTTTTCCATTCATCTGAGAAATTAAATTTATTTAGTATTGGTTCCATTTTCGTTTGCAGCCATGCCTTTTCGTCGTGATTTTGGATGTGCATGTATTCTATGCCTATTTTATCACAGTAGGTCTGGTGCAGCACATCTAAGATTTGACGAAGAGTGCCGGTCTCCATGCCTTGTAACCCGCCAGTAATAAATGGGCGGTCGTAATCCCAAATGGTAAATCCGTAATTGGTAGGGTCTAGTTCTTCATGATAGGCAATTTTATGTTCAAGTGGATTTAAATCAGCAATTAAATGGCCGCGAACTCTGTACATATTAATTAATTGTAGGATTCTTGCTTGCTTTTCTATTTGTTCTTTATGTTCAATTTCGCCAAACCCTAGGCTTGTAGTGTCAACGCCCCAGCCTACCGGTTTCTGTGGAATGTTCAAGTCAGTAAAAATTGATTCATAAAATTGTTCTTCACCTAATAGGTATTTGTCAATTTGTGCAAGAAATTCACCGGAAACTGCACCTTGAATAATTCTATGGTCGTATGTGCTTGTAATATTCATAACTTTGCCTATACCTAAAGATGCTAAAGCTGTTTTAGACATTGCTTTAAATTCAGCTGGATAATCAATAGCGCCAATTGCAACAATACAGCCTTGCCCTGTCATTAGTCTTGGAGTAGAAGAAACCGTACCAATTCCGCCCGGGTTCGTTAAAGTAATTGTTGTTCCTTGGAAGTCTGAGGGTTCTAATCTAGAATTTTTAGCTTTGTCTATTATTTCATTATAAGCATCAAAAAATTGCTTGAAGTTCATTTGTCCAGCATGTTTAATATTAGGTACAATTAAAGAGCGTGTACCATCTTTTCTTTCTATATCGACAGCGATTCCTAAGTTAACATAAGGTTTGTTAATTATGTAAGGTTTTTCGTTAATATAAGCAAACGATTTGTTCATGGCGGGGAACTTTTTTACAGCCTTAACAATTGCGTAAGCAACTAAATGAGTGAAAGAGACTTTCCCAGCGTTTATTTTGCTTAAGTGTTGATTAATAATAAGTCTATTTTCTTCTAAAAGTTTAACAGAAACAGTGCGAAGTGAAGTGGCAGTTGGAATGCCTAAACTGTTGTTCATATTTTCTATAATTTTTGCACCAATTCCTGTGATAAGCTGTGGTTCATCTTCAGGGGAAATTTCAAATGAATTTGAGATAGCTAAAATTTTTTTATCTGATTTTTTGTATGGCTCTTTTGAAACTTTTTCTTCTTGACTTCTTTCTGAGCCGTTTTCAGTCAACTTGTCAAAATACTCTCTCCAATGCTCTGAAACTGAATTTTTGTCGTGGAAATATTTGTCTAATAAATCAGCTACAAAGCCAAAGTTATATCCAAAATGAGCAAATAATTCTTTATGATAACTTGATGTGTCTTGCTTTTTCATTTTACCTGTTCATTGAAATTTATTATCTGTTACAAAGTTATAAAGTTGTAGAACCAAATTAAAGATATTTTGTCTTCATTATAACTATTTTTGCAATTACAGTTTACAATCTACAATAAAACATTTTATAATGAAGTTTGAGATTGTCAATTTGCAATAGAGAATTTTCTGTTTCGGCAGACGGTTTTCACTCATTATGTTAGTTTGCAATACAATTTTTAATTTATGCAGCGGACTCTTTCGATAAAGTAGCAAATAAAAAACTATTTTTTTGTTGTCTCTAATTATAAAATGCTGCATTATGATTTAAGAATATTTAAAAATATTTTTATAATAGAAAATTTGTTTAGTTTACATGTGCATAACGTTTTTGAATAATTAAACAAATAACGCAAAAGAATATTAGTGTTTTTAAGATACCTATTGACAAAAAATAAATTTTCTATTTGCTCGTTGCAGTAAACTGGCTGGCTTAGTTGATTTGGTAGAATTTATTTTTTAAGTTCGCAAAAATTTTTTTTATTAATAAAGGTACGAAAATGAAAGCCGAGTGCCCAATTTGTGCTGCCAATATAGAGTTAGCTGCTGATACTGTAATAGGGGAATTACTAGAATGCCCTGATTGTGGGACAGAACTTGAAGTTGTTGAAGTAAATCCTCCCAAACTTGCCGAAGCTCCAAAAGAAGAAGAAGACTGGGGAGAATAAAATTTGGTATCGGTACTTGACTCAACTTTAAGGGAAGGTGAACAAACCCCTGGTGTTTATTTTGATAAACACATCAAGTTAGCAATTGCAAATCTTTTAGATGAAGTGGGTGTAGATATTATTGAAGCTGGACACCCAATGGTTACAACTGAAATTAAAGAAGCAGTCGAATCAATAGCAAAAAAAGGGTATAAGGCAATAGTAGGTGCTCATTCACGTTCATTAAAAAGTGATGTAGATTTAGCATTAGAGTGCGGCGTTGGTTTTATTGGCATTTTTTATTGTGTGTCAGAAGAAAGATTGTCAAATGTTTTTAAGAAAGATTTGCCAAGCGCAATTCAACAGATTACGGACGTTATTAATTACGCTAAAACTCAAAAACCAAATATCTTGATCCGATATACCCCTGAGGATACAGTCCGCTCACAATTTGAGAATGTTGTAACTGCTGCCTCTGCAGCTGTTGAAGCTGGCGCGGATATAATTAGCGTTGCAGATACCACTGGTTATATGGTGCCAGGCACTAGTAGAAGTATGTATGATTATGTATCTCGACTCAAGGATGAACTAAATAAAAAAGGATTAAACCCAAAAATAGCAGTTCATTGCCATAACGACCGTGGTTTTGCATTAGCAAACGCGCTTGACGCTTATAGAGCTGGTGCAGAAATAATAGATGCCTCTGTATTGGGATTAGGCGAAAGAGCCGGTATAGTTGATTTAGCAGAGTTGCTTGTAGTTCTTACTGCTGACTTTGGTGAAAGTAAATGGAATTTATTGAAACTGAACGAATTATATCATTTGGTAAGTAAACATTCAGGGGTCCCAATTCCTGCTAATTATCCTATTATGGGTGCTAATGCTTTTACTCATTGTGCTGGTGTACACACTCACGCTGCTTCTATTAATCCCATGCATTACGAAAGTTTAAGCCCAGATTTGGTTGGCAGAGAGAGGCATTTTGCACTAGACCACATGTCGGGCATTGCTTCTTTGAGGTATGCATTAAAATTAATTGGTGAAAATGAACTTGATGATGAACTGCAAGCAGATGTACTGAAGGAAGTGAAGTCTGTTGGTCAAAGAGGAAGAACAGTAGACCTTACCGAATTAAAGCATATCGTTGATTCCTGCAAACACAATAAAACCTTTAAGCAAATGAGCAAATAGTTTGCTCCTGTTTAGCTTAAAATAATTTATAAGTTAAAAACGAGGAGAAATAAAAAATGAAGATTGGGCTGCTTCATTCGTTAATAAGAAAAGATGAAAAATTTCTGCTTGACGAATTTGAAAAAATAAAGGGTGTTGAACTCGTAATGATTGATGACCGTAAAATTACCTTTAATTTGCTGGAAGACCATTTTAACCTAGATATAGTTGTTGAAAGGTGTATCAATCACTCACGTGCATTGCATGCACTTAAATTATTTGAAACTGCAGGAATTAAATGCGTTAACACCTCAAAGGTGGCAACTATATGTGGAGATAAATTATTGACATCTATTGCCCTTAAAGAGAACAATGTTCCTCAACCAGAAGTAAGGGTAGCTTTTACCGAAGAATCAGCATTAAATGCAATTGAAGAGATGGGATATCCAGTAGTACTTAAACCAGCTGTCGGTTCTTGGGGCAGATTGTTATCGAAAGTTAATGATAGAGACGCCGCTGAAGCAATCTTAGAACACAAAACTGTTCTTGGTTCATATCATCATTCCATTTTTTATATTCAAAAATATGTAGAAAAAAAGGGTAGAGATATTAGAAGTTTTGTTGTAGGTGATAAGTGTATAGCGGCTATTTACAGAACTTCATCCCATTGGATTACTAATACAGCAAGAGGTGGAATTGCTACAAATTGTCCCGTAACTGATGAACTAAATGATCTTTCTGTTAGAGCAGCAAAAGCTGTAGGAGGCGGTATTGTTGCAATCGATATTTTTGAAACTGAACAAGGCTTGATGGTTAACGAAGTCAATTATACGATGGAATATAAAAACAGTATAACCACCACAGGTGTCAATATTCCAAAATTTATGGCTGAATACGTAATAAAAGTAGCTGAGGACAGGTAATGGGAAAAATAAAAGTATCAATCGCTGGTGGCTCTGGATATACAGGCGGCGAACTGCTTAGATTATTATTATTCCATCCTAATGTTGAAATACAACAAGTTACGTCTGAAAGTTTTACGGGAAAATATGTTTATAAAGTACACCCGAATTTGCGTAAAACAACCCAGCTTAAATTTTCTTCCCTAAATGAATTAGAAAAATGCGATTTGTTATTTCTCTGTCTGCCGCATGGCAGTTCAATGCAGCGAATAAATGAATTTCAAAAAATCGCTCCTAAAATAATTGATTTAAGCGGTGATTTTAGATTGAAAGACCCTAATGATTATGTTAAATGGTATGGTCACTCACACTGTTGCCCAGAACTGCTAAAAGATTTTGTTTATGGAATTCCTGAATTACACAGAGAGGAAATGAAAAATTCTTATTTCATTTCGAGTGCTGGCTGCAATGCTACAACATCAATTTTAGGATTATATCCTTTATACAAAAATAAACTTGTGGAATTAGATAAAACAGTAATCGAAGTTAAAGTAGGATCAAGTGAAGGAGGTAATAAAGCTTCCGAAGCTTCTCATCATCCAGAACGAAGCGGTTCGGTTCGTTCTTATATGCCCACAAAACATAGACACATAGCTGAGATTTTACAAGAGCTAAGCTTTGGGCAAAAAATAAATATCCACTTTTCTGCAACTTCAATTGATATGGTGAGAGGAGTACTTGCTACGTGTCATGTTTTCCTCAAAGAAAATTTGGATGAAAAAGATATTTGGAAAGTTTATCGCCAAGAATATGCTGATGAGCCTTTTATTAGAATTGTTAAAGAAAATGAGGGCATTTACAGATTCCCTGAACCAAAACTTTTAATAGGTACAAACTATTGTGATATTGGTTTCAAAAAAGATGAATTCTCAAACCGTTTGGTTGTAATTGCATCAATTGATAATTTGATGAAAGGTGCAGCTGGACAAGCCTTGCAAGCATTTAATATAATGCATGGCTTCGATGAGACACTTGGTTTGGAGTTCCCCGGATTACATCCAATTTAATTGTGCTTGATAAGGATCAAAGGACTAATTTTTTTAATAAAAAGAATGTGCAGACTATTATATATATCGTCACAAGAAAAATTTCAAGTTAAAGATTACTTGAAAAAATTTGCTCTTATTTCGAAAAACAGTAAGGAATATCAAGGGCACGGGTGGGGTTGCGCAATATGGGAAGACGACATGTGGAAATACTATAAAAACCTTAATCCAATTTGGGAAGATTCATTTGAAAAGTTTGGAGAGACAATAAGATTAATTGCGCATGCAAGAAGTGCTTTTAGAGACCAAGGAATTTCAATAGAAAACAATATGCCTTTTTATGATGAGAATTATGTCTTTATTTTCAATGGCGAATTATCTGGAGTTAGAATAAAAGAAAAGGGACGTATAGGAGCCGAAAAAATTTTTAATTTTATTAAAAGATTTGACAAAGGTAACATAAAAGAAGCCATTGCAAAGGGAACTGAGGCTATTAAAAAACTAACAAGTTACATCCGCGCAATGAATATTATTATTGCGGATAAAAAAAATGCATATGTTTATTCTCATTTTAATGAAAACCCTGAGTACTTTACAATGCATTTCTTGCAGAATGAAAATATGAATATTGTTTGCTCTGAAAAGTTAGATACCAATAAACGTTGGAGAAAAATAAATAATAATTCACTTTTGGAATTTTAAAAAAGGAATGCAAAATAAATGGTAATTATAAAAATAGGCGGTGGTAAGGATATCAATTTAAAAAGTATTATTGCCGATTTGAAATCTATTAATGATAAACTCATTATCGTTCATGGTGCAAATGCGTTAAGAGATGAATTAGCTGATAAACTTAAAATAGAAAGGAAAGTAATTACTTCTCAATCAGGTTATACAAGCGTCTTCTCAGACGAACAAACCATTGATTTAATGATGATGTCTTACTCAGGAATTAAAAATAAAAGAATTGTTGAACTGTGTCAGCAAAATGGTATAAATGCAGTTGGATTATCAGGACTTGATGGGAAAGTAATTCAAGGTAAACGTAATTCTGGAATAAGAGTTAGAGAGGCCGGGAAGACAAAAATTGTACGTGACTTCTCTGGGAAGCCACAAGATATTAACATTAATTTAATAAATCTTCTTTTGAACAATGGATATACTCCTGTGCTCTGCGTGCCTATAATTGATGAAAATAATATGGCAATTAACTCAGAAAATGATGATATAGTAGCATTATTGCACTCCAGATTAAAAGCTGACAAGATTTTACAGTTAATAGAGGCTCCAGGCTACTTAAAAGATAAAAGCGATCCGAATTCACTTATTAAAAAAATTTCGAGAGATGAATTAGAGAAAATCGAAAATGAAGTAGATGGCAGGATGAAAAGAAAAATTTATGCTCTGCGGAAATTATTTGAGTTTGGAGAAACTACTGTTATTATATCCGATGGAAGAATAGAAAATCCAATTCAAAATGCCTTAAAGGAAAATGGGACGGTAATAAAATGATAGATTACAAAACACTACAACAAAAATATGAATTTGATGTTTTCCCTAAGAGAGATATAATTTTCGTGAAAGGTAAAGGAGCTCATTTATGGGATGAGCATGGAAATGAGTACATTGATTGTGCGGCAGGAATTGGTGTAGCAAGTATAGGTCATGCTAATGAAAAGCTTGTAGAAGCAATTAAAATACAATCAGAAAAATTAATTACTTGTCCCGGTATCTTCTATAACGATGCGAAATCTCTATTCCTTGAAAAGCTAATTAATATAACGCCTTCGGGTTTAACTAAAGCATATCTTACAAATTCTGGTACAGAGGCAATTGAAGCAGCTCTAAAATTTGCCCGATATACAACGAAAAGGAAGAATTTTATTGCTGCTATGCGAGGGTTTCACGGCAGAACATTAGGTGCATTAAGTGCTACATATAAAAAAGAATATAGAGAAGATTTTGAGCCATTAGTGCCAGGTTTCACATTTGTCCCATATAATAATTTCGAAAAATTAGCTGAGGCTGTAGATGATAATACTGCCGGCGTAATATTAGAGCCTATTCAAGGCGAAGGCGGAATAAACATAGGTGATAAAAATTTCTTTCAGCAAGTTAGAAAACTTTGTGATGAAAAAAATATTGTTCTTATTTTAGATGAAATTCAAACGGGCTTCTGCAGAACAGGTAAAATGTTTGCTTGCGAGCATTTTGATATTCAGCCAGATATACTGACATTAGCAAAAGCAATTGCAGGCGGTATACCAATGGGTGCAACAGTTTGCTCTGATAAAATTCAAATACCAATTGGTAAACACGGAACAACATTTGGTGGCAACCCGCTGGCTTGTGCAGCTGGAATAGCAGCAATCGATTTTATGATTGAAAATAATCTTGCAAAACAAGCTGAAGAAAAAGGAAAATTTTTTATCGAAAAGATATCTAACTATCAACTAAGCAAAGTTAGAGAAATTAGAAGTTTAGGACTAATGATTGGTATAGAACTTAAGGAAAAAGTGCAGCCTGTATTAATTGAACTCATGAAGCAAGGAGTAATTGCTTTACCTGCAGGCACAACAGTCTTGCGAATGCTTCCGCCACTGGTAATAAGTTACGAGGATTTGAATAAAGTGGTAGAAATATTATCAGTTGTTTTACAATAATTTTTATTGTTAAAGAATTCTGATTGCTCGTCTTTACACAACAAATTATCATTCCTTAAAACAGCTCAAGCATAGCTAATAAAAGGTGTGACTGATGAAAAAACGTGCTTTGTCTTTAAATTGACTTTAGAGACATTTTTAGATATTTTGGCACATAAAAAAACAAAAAAGATTAAGTGATTACAGATTACATACCAATTTTTTTAGTCATAACAGTAGCTGTAATATTTGGTGCAGCAGTAGTTTTTTCTTCCAGAATTTTTGGTCCTCTACGACCCAATAAAGTTAAAATTATGCCTTATGAAAGCGGCAAGGACCCTGTAGGCACTACAAATGAAAGAATATCAATTAAGTATTACTTGGTCGCTATGCTTTTCATTGTTTTTGATATTGAAGTTATATACGTTTATCCATGGGCTGTAGAATTTAAAAAACTGTTTAATGATTTAGGAATTCTTGCATTTATGCCGATGCTAATTTTCTTAATTGTACTTGAAATTGGATTTTTCTATATCTGGGTTAAAGGAGGATTGAAATGGGATTAGAAGCAAAATTATCGTCAGATGGTTATTTAACCACTAAGCTTGATGCAATAATAGCATGGGCAAGAAGTAATTCAGTGTGGCCAATGCCGATGGGCATATCTTGCTGCGCTATAGAAATGATTTCAGCGGCTGACCCTAAGTATGATATTGCACGTTTTGGCTCAGAAGTTATGAGGTTTACTCCTCGTCAATGCGACCTGATGATTGTGGCTGGAACAGTGACTTACAAAATGGCACAAGTTGTAAGAAGAATTTATGATCAAATGCCTGAACCTAAATGGGTTATTGCTATGGGAGCATGCACTTCATCTGGCGGTATGTATCGCTCTTACAATGTTGTGCAGGGTATTGACCAATTTTTACCTGTCGATGTTTACACTGCAGGCTGCCCGCCTCGTCCGGAAAATTTGTTAAACGCTTTAATTACTATTCAAAACAAAATTAAGAAATCTAAAGCAAGGGACTACCAAGATAAAATTCTTCCAGAATTAGAATTAAGCAAAAATTAATATGGATTTAAAAACTACTATCATTGAAAAAATAAAAAGCAAATTTGGAGATGCATTAGAAGAAGTTACAGATTTTAGAGAGGACCTTAGTGTTACTATAAGTCCAGAAAAGATTTTAGAATTTTGCAAGTTCATTAAAAATGACAATGACTTAAGTTTTGAAATGTGTAAAGACGTTACCGCTATTGATTGGGCGACAAGAAAAAATCGTTTTACAGTTGTTTATCACGTTTATTCTTTTAAAAATAATTTTAATCTTAGAATAAAAGCTAATCTTAAAGATGACCCCCCGGCTATAGATTCTGTAACTCCAGTTTGGAAAAGTGCCAATTGGTACGAAAGAGAAACTTATGATATGTATGGAATTAATTTTATCAATCATCCTGATTTGAGAAGAATGTATATGCCAGAGGGTTTTGAATATTACCCATTAAGAAAAGATTTCCCTGTTATGGGTATCCCAGGCTCACTTCCACTTCCAGAAAAGAATGATTAATATGGAAAAAACAAAAAATATTTATACCGACGAGAAATTACTTAAATCCTTATTAGAAGATAAAGATATAACCATTGAAGAAGACCCGCTTGAACATGAAATGGTAATTAATATGGGTCCTCAACATCCTGCCACGCATGGAGTGCTAAGATTGGTCCTGAGATTAGATGGAGAAACAGTTGTGAAAGTAGTTCCTGAATTGGGGTATCTGCATCGCGGCTACGAAAAAATGGCTGAGAATATGAGTTATTATGAATATATTCCTCACACAGACCGACTGGATTATACGGCAACAATGTGTAACAATGTAGCGTATGTGCTTGCTGTAGAAAAACTTGCTGGTATTGAAGTACCCAAAAGAGCACAATATATTCGAATGATTATAGCCGAGCTTTCAAGAATAGCTGCACACATGGTTGCTATTGGTACTTTTGCTATGGATGTAGGCGCTGTAACTATGGTAATGTGGACATTTAAGGAAAGAGAAAAAATTCAAAATATTTTTGATAGAATTGCTGGAGCTCGGTTTACTACAAGTTATACTAGAATTGGCGGTGTTGCATCTGATATTGATGATGAAGCCATTGCAATGATAAAAAATTTTCTCGATGAAATTGGACCTTCTTTAGTTGATATGGAAAAACTACTACTTGGTAATAGAATTTTTATTGATAGACTTAAAGGAGTTGGCGTTTTAAGTAAAGAAGATGCAATTAATTATGGGGTTACAGGACCGAACCTGCGCGCTACAGGAGTTGAATATGATGTTAGAAGAGCTAAGCCATATTTGTATTACAATGAAATTGATTTTAACATACCAACTTATTCTGAAGGTGATGCACTTTCACGTTATATTATTAGAGGCGACGAGGTGAAAGAATCTGTAAAGATTTTACGACAATGCATAGAGAAATTACCAAAAGGGGAAGTGATTGCTAATAATCCTAAAAGAGTTTTGCCGCACAAGACAGAAATCTACACCAAAATGGAAGAATTAATTCATGATTTTATGATAGTTAATTTTGGTATTAATCCACCGGTTGGAGATGTTTATTTTTCTGCAGAAAATCCGAAAGGAGAGCTTGGTTTTTATTTCGTAAGTAATGGCTCTGGCCAGCCTTGGAAATTGAAAATTCGTTCACCTTCTTTTTGTAATCTTCAGGTGTTACCATTAATTTGCAAAGGACAGATGGTTTCTGATGTAATTGCTATAATTGGCAGCTTAGACCCAGTCATGGGTGAGGCAGATAAGTAGTAATTTTAAAAATTGTAAATAATTATGGCAGATATACGAACAAGGAAAAAATATAATATAACATTACACTCTTGCTCTTAATCCGAGGTTAAAATGTCATTTAAATTCACAGAAGAAAACCTGGCAAGAATTGAAGAATCAAAGAAAAAGTACCCTACCTCTTTAGCTGCAATAATGGATACAATCTATATTGCCCAAGAACAAAATAAATATATTAGTCAAGAAGTAATGGAAGAAATTGCAAACGTCCTCCAGGTAAAACCTGTTGACGTATTGGGTGTTGTTCATTTTTATACAATGTACTACACTAAACCAATGGGTAAATATCATATTCAGGTTTGTACTAATGTTTCGTGTATGCTGCGCGGTGCTTATGAAATTTGGGAACAAGTAAAAAATAAGCTTGGAATAGACAATATGGGAGTAACACAAGATGGAAAATTTTCTTTAGAAGAAGTTGAATGCATGGGGGCTTGCGGATATGCACCAATGATAGCTATAAATGAAGACTATTACGAAAATTTAACAAAAGAAAAAGTAAACCAAATTTTAGACTCGTTAAAATAATGGAAAACATTAAAATAGTTTTACCTGATATTCCCAATTTAGATAAATGGGATGTATATCTTGCCAATGGCGGTTTTGAAGGAGCTAAAAAAGCCTTTTCTAAAACTCCGGATGAAATTATTGACATTGTTAAAAAATCTGGATTGCGTGGACGAGGCGGTGCTGCATTTTTGACCGGCTTGAAATGGAGCTTTATGCCCAAGACAACTGATAAACCTAAATACTTGTGTGTTAACGGCGATGAAAGTGAGCCTGGTTCGTTTAAAGATAGACAAATTTTTGAATATAACCCTTTTCAGTTAATTGAAGGTATACTAATTACATGCTATGCAATTGGTGCTAATGTAGCTTACCTTTATATTCGAGGAGAGTATCATAAATGGATTAAATTGATGCAGAAAGCTTTGGATGAAGCTTATTCGCATGGCTATATTGGTAGTAGGATGAAAGATACTTTTGGGATAGATTTTTCGTGCGATATTTATATTCATAAAGGTGCAGGTGCATACATTTGCGGCGAAGAATCTTCTTTAATGAATTCCATTGAAGGAATTAGACCATACCCAAGAGTAAAACCTCCATTTCCCGCTCAAAAGGGATTGTGGGGAAATCCTACCACTATAAACAATGTTGAAACTATTACAAATGTACCTGTAATTATCAATAAAGGATGGGAGTGGTATTCTTCAATTGGCGCTCAAAAACATCCCGGCACTTTGTTGTTTGGTGTGAGTGGCCATGTGAATAAACCCGGCGTTTATGAACTTCCTACTGGTATTTTATTAACTGACTTGATATATAACTATGCTGGCGGTGTGCCAAATAATAAAAAAATTAAATGCGTTATACCTGGTGGTTCTTCGATGCCTCCTTTAAGAGGGGATAAGATTGAAGGCGTTAAGATGGATGCTGAATCACTAAAAGAAGTTGGTTCTGCTATAGGTACAGGTGGTGTAATAGTAATGGATGAAGATACAAACCTTGTTAAAGTTTTAGCTCGAATTACAAAATTTTATTATCACGAAAGCTGTGGACAATGCACACCATGCCGCGAAGGTACTGGCTGGATGCTGAAAACTCTTAATAGGATTCTTCGGGATGAAGGTACATCAGAAGATTTGGACTTGTTAATAAGTGTCGCTAACAATATTGAAGGTAACACTGTGTGTGCGCTTGGTGATGCAGCTGCGTGGCCTGTAAAATTTATGATAGATAGATTTCGGGATGAGTTCGAAAAATATGTTAAGAGAAATGTTGTTATCCCTGTCCCAAACAAAGTTCATTCTATGAGAGAAACGGCTATACCTCTCGAAGGGATAAAAAAGTAATCTTATTTTATTAGCGATTTTTATAATCGCCTTATAATCTTCTAAGGACTAATACTTATTTTAATTTTTTGAAACATAAATTATAGTGTGTAATTTACATATTATTTTTCCCACTACTTATAACAAAGCGAAGAAAATATGAATTTGAAAATAATTAGAAGATCGCTTGGAGCAATTGTCTTTTTTGCTTCATTAATTACGTATTATTTAACAGTTCAACCCTCGGTTTCTTTTTGGGATTGTGGAGAATATTTAGCTACTGCATACAGGCTGCAAATTCCTCACCCGCCAGGTGCACCTTTATTCCTTTTAATAGCAAGATTATTTTCTATGCTGCCAATAGCAGAAAATATAGCTTTTAGAATGAATCTAATATCAGTTATTGCAAGTGCTGCAGCTGTCTTAATTCTGTATTTAGTAATTATAAAGGTAATTCAAAATTACTATGGCAAAGAATATAAAACTTTTAAAGAGGGAGTAGTTCTGTATGTCTCAGCTGCTATAGGTTCTTTGGCTTTTGCTTTTGCATATATTACATGGTGGAATGCAGTAGAAACAGAAGTATATGCTACCAATACTTTTGTCTTTGCAGCAATAGTATATTTAATGTTACTATGGAACGAAAGGGCAGATCAAATCGATAGTGAAAAATTTATATTGCTTATTGCTTATCTGGTAGGCTTATCTACAAGCTTAAGGTTAATGGGTGCCTTAACTACAATTTCTATCGTTATGCTTATTATGTTCAGAAAGTATGTTGATGATTATAACGAATTAAAAAAGACAATAAATTATTTGCTAATTCATTTAGGGATACTGCTCTTATTAGCTTTAATATTATGGGGAAGTCAAACACAAACGACCCCGCCATATCCCGATGATTACAAAGCTTTTGATACAAAATTTGCAATGTTCATGATTGCTGCATCTGCAGTCTTTATTGGCGTGTTCTGGAAAAAGCTGATACATCATAATTCAATTTATGTGATTTTATTTACAGGCAGTGTGCTGCTTACACTAATCTATCCTGGTATAGTACGTTATCTCCCAAATTTGATATCTAATTTGTCGGGCGGAACAAATAACTTTGCTGCAATAATATGGATTGCAATTTTTCTTGGCTTGTTGTCTTATGGCATTTATTATAGTGTAAAGAATGATAAGAAAACATTAGGATTGTTATTAAAATCCTTTCTTTTAATTTTCTTGGGATTTATGTCCTACGGCGTAATAATTATACGCTCTAATTTAAATCCACCTATAAATGAAAACGCACCAAGTACTTTTAAAGAATTGGTTACTTATCTAAATCGTGAGCAATACGGTGAATGGCCTGTTTTTCAAAGGAGGTATTCAACTGATGAAAATCAAGCTGGAATCTATACCAACTACTCAAGCGACTTAGATTTTCTTTGGAATTACCAAATGAATCACATGATGACTCGTTATATACTATGGAACTTTGCAGGTAGAGAATCATGGGATCAAGATTCTGGTGTGAACGTATGGCCTTTTAATTCTATCGCTTCAATAATTGGTAAATTATTTGGGCTGCGTTTTGCCGGGGAACCTTCTAAATCTTATTTCGGAATACCTTTCCTTATTGGATTAATAGGATTGTACTACCACTTTAAGCGCGATTGGAAGATGGCTTCAGTCTTTTTAGTTTTATTTATAATGATTACTTACATAACTGCTTATTACCAAAATCAACAAGAGCCACAGCCACGCGAAAGAATTAAATTTTATGGTACAATGTGTTTTATGTTCGGAATTTGGATTTCAATAGGATTGCACAATCTTATTGAATTGTTACAGCAAAAGGTAAAAAATGAATCGATACAGAAATTAGCACCAGTTATTGTGCTTGGTCTCGGCTTTGTTTTCATACCTTTACGTATGTATACATCTAATTATCATGAACAAGATAGGTCTAAAGATTGGGTGCCGTGGGATTATGCTTACAACTTATTGCAAAGTGTTGCTCCTAACGCAGTTCTATTTACTAACGGCGATAATGACACTTTTCCACTTTGGTATTTACAAGAAGTTGAAGGCGTGCGCCAAGATGTAAGAGTAGCATGCCTAAGTTTGATTAACACTCCTTGGTATATTAAACAACTTAAGTATGAGTCGCCGCATGGCTCTATGAAAGTAGATATGGATATTACTGATAGAGAAATTGATAATATTGGTCCGATTAGATGGGAACCACAAACTATCGAAATTCCAGTTACGCCTGAAGATTACAAAAAATTTGGCATTACAGATACTTCTATAACAAATAAAGGTAAAATAACCTTTACAATGAAGAACACTTTAACTTTTGGTAATATTAAAGCAATTAGAAATCAAGATATTGCAGTTTTGGCAACTGTAAAAGGAACGCGCTGGAAAAGACCAATTTACTTTGCAACTACTTGCAGTGATGACAGCAGAATTGGTTTGGATGATTATCTTAGGCTTGAAGGAATGGCATACAGGTTAGTACCATTTAAGAGTAAATCAAGAGGCGACTTTGTGGATGATACACTTATGTGGAAAAATATGATTGAAGAAAATCCTGGCTACAGTAAAACATATAAACCCGGCTTTAAATATCGTGGATTAAATGACAGTACAATATACTTTGATGATAACCACACTCGTATGCTTCAGAACTATAGGACTTTATTCCTCAGATTGGCATACAGCTTTTTAGATAAGAACGAAAAGCAAAAAACTATCCAAGTATTGAATACCATGCAAGAAAAAATGCCTACTAATGTTATTCCAATGGATTATAGGCTTATGTTTGATATGTCCAATTTTTATTTAGAAGCAGGCGATACTGTAAAGTATAAAAGTATTGCTCGGAAAGTGGAACAAGAGGCTATTAAAGCAATGGAAAAGAACCCTCGTAATGTTGCTTCTTTTTACAGTCCATATAGTATTCTGCTGAGAATTTATGATAATCTAAAGGAATATGAAAAAGCAAAGGGCGTTTTACTGAAGCTTCAGGTGATGTTTCCATCAGATAATAGTATTAAGAATTTAATAATACATTACGATAGTTTAAGTCAGAAACAAAAAAGTAAATGAGATAAGTGGGCTATCAAGAATAAATTGGTATAACACTTTGATAGCCCATTTTAGCGAATAAAGACGCGCTAAAATTTTAGTTGAACAAATTTCATTTCGCCTGCAGTTCAAGTTTTAGCTTTATTTCTTTTCCATCTCTAATTATTATTACGTCTACAGAGTCACCTGGATTATATTTTTCAATTGCGTACATAAAATCATAAATATTGTTTACTTCTTTATTCCCAAACTTTATTATAATATCGCCACCTTTCATTCCAGCTTTTTGTGCTGCTCCACCCTCAGTTACACCTGATATTTTATATCCATTGCCATTATAACCAAATTCTGGTATTGTACCCACAGAAACTTTAGTATTCCCTGTGCCTCTCATTTTAGGTTCTTCTACTTTTACAAAATCAGGTCGGTTGCTTACAGTATCTATTGAGTAGGCTATATCATAAACGTAGTTAACTACGTTCGCTTCACCATTTAAGTTTATTTTTTCCGGGTCGTCCGTAGGTTTATGATAATCGGAGTGCATGCCAGTAAAAAAGAATAATACAGGTATATTTTTGTTTGTAAATGCTTGATGGTCGCTGCCGCCAGTACCAGCTTCACTGAATTTTAACTCAAAATTATATTTATTGTATTTGTTTAATAAATTTTTCCAATTAGTCGAAGTGCCTGTACCAATTATAGTCAATTCATTTTTTTCATTTAGCCTGCCAATCATATCCATATTTAGCATTGCTGCAATTTTATCAGTTGAAAAGGGAGGATTATTTACAAAATATGTAGAACCAAGAATTCCCAATTCTTCGCCAGAAAAAGCAATAAAAATAAGGCTTCGTTTTAGTTGATCTTTTAGTGAAGAAAACTTTTCAGCTAATTCCAAAACGCCGCATGTGCCCGAAGCATTATCATCAGCGCCATTATGAATTTGGGGTTTATCGCCTTTATACATCGATGCATATTTCATTTGGTCTATGCCCAAGTGGTCGTAGTGTGCTCCAATAACTATATATTCTTTTTTTAGTTTTGGGTCATTCCCTTCAAGAAAACCAGCAACGTTTCTTCCATAATTTTGAATTTCACGAACTTCTGTTTTAATAATTGCGTTGAATTTTTTATCAATGTAAAAAGAAGCAGGTTTTTTCTCCTTATCAATTTTTGTTTGCAGTTCAGAAAGGTCAACTCCATTTTTTTTAAATAGTTCATCAATAATATTTCTCTTTACATTTAATACGGCAAAGTCTTTCATACCAGGCGCGCCATCGTATCGAAGTTGCATCAATTCGTCTTTGTCGTCTTTTGGGAAAAATCCATTTACGAAAATGATTCCTGCAGCGCCTTTATCTTTTGCATTGGCTGCTTTTTTTCGAAAAGATGAGTATGAATCAAATTGACTGGTTGAACTATCGTGTTCTGGGTTATAGCGCATCACAATTACAACTTTGCCTTTCACATCAATTCCATCGTAATCATCATAATTTAGCTTGGGTGCAGATATTCCGTAGCCTGCAAAGACTAATTCTGCAGTTAATTCTGCTTTGCCAGAAAAGGGTGCTGTAATGTAATTTTCGTGTAATTTTAGTGATTTATAACCTGTAATTGAGAAGGTATTATTTTTTGTTAATGTTAATTTTTCAATAAAAGGAAATTCTTGAAAGTAGCTATTGTTGAAAAGGGGTTTTAAACCGTATGACTCAAATTGTTTTTTTATGTAGTTCCCTACAATTTTTATTTCTTTAGAGCCAGTAAATCTTCCTTTAAACTCATCAGAAGCAATGTAAAAAATATGAGCTTTAATATCTTTTGGTGTAATTTGGGGGTTGTACCAATTTTTTTGAGCTATTGCAGACGAAGTAGTATAAATTAACAAGAAAGCAATGAACAGCTTTTTCATGTTCACCTCAATGAATTTATTATATAAAAAGAAAAATAGTTTTATTCAGGTAAATGTACTAAGAAATATTTTTTAGCCAACTTGCCAATTTGCATTGCTTGACTAATTGTCATGTGTAGGTCGGATGACTCTTCGGTTTCAGCTCCAGCCTCAATTATTGCTAAATCAGAGTTTTTAGCATTTTGTAACAAGTTATCACAATAAGCTGTATCTCCGCCGTAGCAAATTGACTTGTTGTTGTAAAAAAATTTATAGCCTAAGGATGGGACGGCAATTGAAGATGAACCATCATCTGTAGGTTCACGGTGATTTACTTTAAAAGGTTTTATTCTTATAGATTTTCTTACAAAGGGTTTCTGGTTATCAATTTTAATCAAAGAAATCTTATATGATAATTCTTTGGAGTAAACATCAGTAAAAGCCTTGTATATACTTTCAATTTCAATGCAACCTTTTGGATAATAAATTTTAAGTGGTTCTTTTCTTCTAAGGACTGAAAGGTAAGTAAGCAGCGACCAAATTCCTCCAATATGGTCGTGATGTCCATGACTAATAAAAATATCCGAGATTTTCATAATGGTTTTGGTGCCCACATCTTTATTCAAATCTCGTAAAATGCCATCGCCCGGGTCAATAACGAAGGTGGAATTTTTTGTGGTCAGTAGAATTCCTGTGGCAACATTAGGAGTTGAGCTGTAAATTTTAATGAAAAAGTCGTCTTTTTGCCAAACTAATGGATACTGGTTTTTATAGTAGTATTTATTTTTTCTCATAAAATCAGATAAGAATTTGTGCGACAATACCACCGATTAAAAAAGCAGTAACCCAAGTACCGAACCAAATACTTAAACCTTCTTTCCAACCTCTTTCTTTAAGCATAACAACAAAAGAAGCAATGCATGGTACGAACAATGTAATAGTTATTATAGCAACGGTAATTTGGTTGACTGTCAATTTCATATCGAACAAACCTGCAGCACCAAAATCTCTTCTTACTATGCCCATAACAAAAGCAGTTGCAGCTTCTCGAGGGAGCTTTAGCCATGAAGTAGTTATTGGTGCTAAAATATTTTGCCAGACCGTAAGTAAACCTGTTATTTGCATTATTCCAACACCTAAAGCTCCTACAAAAAACCAAAAACCTGCTTCTTTCATAAAACCAACACTTCGGTAATATGTTTTTTTAAGAATATTTTTAAGTCTTGGTAATTGCATAACTGGTAAATCAATTAACAAAGGGGAACTTTCGCCTGGTAACATCTTATTTAAAATTGTAGACAGAATAATTAAAACACCAAAAATAACTGATATGTAGATTAACAATGGCTCTATCCCGGCTCCGCTTAACAGCACAGTTATTACAGCAAGTTGTGCTGAACATGGGATTACAAATTGCAATATTGCAGTTACAATAGTTTTTTCTCTGTTAGTACCTAAAATTCTTGTTGTTATATTAGCCATAGTTACACAGCCAAAACCAAGCATTATTGGGATTACTGCCTTCCCATTTAAGCCTAATTTGTTAAAGGTACGGTCCAACATAGTAGCTAAACGCGGTAAATAGCCACTATCTTCTAAGAATGCCATTACTAAATAAAAACCAATTACTAAAGGAAGTAATAGGAAAATTAGATAAGTAGTTGTCATTGTAATTACACCGAACTCACCAAAAAATAATTTGACAAGAGGATTAATAAAATGAAATGTTGTAACAGCACCGGGCTTTTTAGATAAGTTCTCAAATTCTTTTTTAAGAGCCGGCTGATTGTTCATTCCGTTTGGGAAATTAAAATCTTTTTGAGTGATAATATTTTGTTTTTCATCTGTAAGTTGTACATTAATTTTTACTGGAGTAAAATTAGAAATGAATGATTTTGTATAGTACTCGAATATACCCTTGCCTAAAGTATTTTCAGTATAATTAGTTATTCTTTGTGATACTAAATCTCCAATAAAGAAATATACCAAGACCAGCATAATAATTAAGATTGGTATCCCTGTAAATGGATTGAGCGAGAGTCTTCCAAGTTTGTTAAAAAACTCGCCTTTCTTAGTGTCTTCATATTCAATTTGGTCAACGATTTCATTTACTTTGTTTCTTCTATTAATATAAAGTCTTTCTCTTTGTTCTGGGGTTCCAAATGGCAGGTTATTTATTTTAGCAATTTCTTGGTCACCTTCCATTATTAACAAAGCTTCAGCTTGAGAGTTCGTTCTTTTAATAACCTCGTCGAGCAGAAGGTTTAATTCTAATTGCTGTTTGCCGACCCGTGCATTTTCTATGGCAAAATCTAACTTTTCAAAACCATAATTATTAATCGCAGCAGTTTCAATTACCTCAACACCAAGAAGTTCACTTAACTTAGAACTATCGATTTTTATTTTTCTTTTTTTTACTTCATCTGTAAAATTTAACAGCACCGAAATTTTTTTGCCCATTTCAATTAACTGCAAAGTAAGAAATAAATCTCTTTCTAAATGAAGTGAGTTGACAACGTTTAAAATTTTATCTGCTGAGATAATTATATCTCTTGCTACTTTTTCTTCATCATTAAAAGAACCCACTCCATAAATACCTGGTGTATCATAGATTTCTTTACCTTTGTAATAACTTTTGGTAATTGCAACTGTAGTGCCGGGGAAATTCGATACATCGACATATATGCCGCTTAGATAATTAAAGAAGCAAGATTTCCCAACGTTAGGATTACCGACCAAAACGATTTTTTCAGTTTTAGACAATGGAGAAATGGCGTTCTTATCATCAAGTTCTTTGACCCTTGAATGCTTATTGAGAATTATGTTATCTGTTTTCATTATCTATTTGAGTGATATTTTAATTTTTTTTGCTAACTCTAAGCCTATTGCAATTTCCTGTCTATTTTTTTGAATAATAACTGTACCGCCAGGCAACCTTTCAATGCATTTTACAACGTCACCTTCAGCTATGCCTAAACGAATTAGTTGTGCTTTCATCTCTCCATCAGGCAGTGAAATCACAATAAAAAAGGAACCTTTTTTTACTTTATCTAATGTGTTCTTTTGTATCAAGTTTATTTTTGCATGTTTCTGATTTAAGGCATTTACCAAAAATATTAAATGAATAACCCGAGACCTCAAATCCCAAGCTTTTAGATATTTCCTCTACAATTTTTTCTATCTTAGGGTTAGTAAATTCTTTTATTGCACCACAGTTAATGCAAATTAAGTGGTCGTGATTTTTCCTTCCGTAGTTTGATTCGTATCGACTTTTATGCTCACCAAAATTTCTTTTTGAAAGGAGGTCACATTGAGCTAACAACTCAAGAGTGTTGTATACTGTTGCTCTTGAGATGTTCGAGTTCTCGCTTTTCATTTTCACATATAATTCATCAGCACCAAAATGACCTTCGTATTGAAGGGCATAATCCATTACTTCAAACCGTTCTGGGGTTATTCGATGTTTTTCCCTTTTAAGAAATTTTTCAAATTCTTCTTTAGCTTTTTGATTTTTCACAGCTTTTTTAAAAAAAATTATTTAGATTTAGTCTTCATAAAGATAAAAACATTACAAAAAAAAAGCAAAAAAAATCTGTATATCCTTTTTGTTAAATAAGTGTCAAAAAATATGCTCTTTGATTTCTTTTTTGTTTTTACAAAATAGTTTATCTTTTCATTAAAATTTTATCAATTGTAAGTTTTTTGAAAATGGTACTGTCTGCTATAAAATTTAGCTATGCTAACGCTAAAAATCATAAACATTAAACCCAAAAAGAAAGGAGTAGTTATGCATCTTAAAGTTGGAGATGTAGCACCAGATTTCACTTTGGTGAATACTAATTTAGAACCAGTTTCATTAAGTCAATTTAAACACAAAAATAATGTCGTTCTTTTATTTTTCCCCGCTGTCGGTACGTCCGTATGTGAGAAAGAATTATGTACTACAAGAGATAGTATGAAAGATTATGAAAATCTTGATGCTCAAGTGCTTGCAATTAGTGTTGATAGTCCATTCGCTCAAAAATTATGGGCTAATATTCATAAGTTTAATTTTACTCTTTTGAGCGACTTCAATAAAGAAGTCTCACAACTATACGGTGCGTTTTATGATGTTTGGCTGCCTGATAAAGCTGGATTAAAGGGTGTGGCAAAGCGCTCAGCATTTGTAATTGATAAAAATGGAGTAATACAATATGTAGAAGTGCTTGAAAATGCCAGCAATGAACCAAATTATAACGCTATTCAAGAAGTGCTAAAAAGGTTAAAGTAAGGATTTGACTTCCTTACAATTTATTGTTATGACTTAACCTTAATGTAAAATTGATTTTACTTTTGAATAGCTAAATCGCACAATATTTAACTTGGAGAAGTATGTTAGCCATAGGTAAAAAAGCACCACAATTTACTCTATTCGACTCAGATGGTAATAAAGTATCGCTTAAAGACTTTTTAGGTAGGTATGTGGTTCTTTATTTTTATCCTAAAGATATGACCCCTGGATGCACTAAAGAAGCATGTGATTTTAGAGATTCATTCAGTGCTTTTGATGAACTTGATGCTGTAGTTGTTGGTGTTAGTCCAGATTCAATAGAATCCCATAAGAAATTTAAAGAAAAATATAATTTACCATTTATACTTTTAAGTGATGAATCAAAAAAAGTTCTGATAAAGTACGGCGTGTGGAAAGAAAAAAAATTGTACGGCAGAAAATATATGGGTGTTGAAAGAACAACCGTTTTAATTGATGAAAAAGGAATTGTTCGCAAAATATTTAATAACGTGAAAGTAGAAGGACATATAGCCGAACTAATTCGAACACTAAATCAATCATAGTGATATGAACATTTACATAACTCGCAGAGAGACATTTAGTGCATCTCACAGATTATACAACGAAAATTTTACCGATGAAGAGAACGAAAGGGTTTTTGGTAAATGCAGTAATCCTAATGGTCATGGTCATAATTATATTTTAGAGGTTGTTGTAAAAGGCGAGCCTAATAAAAATACTGGTTATGTGATTGACCTGAAAATCTTAAAATCTATTATAAGAGAAAATGTTATTAAAAAAGTAGATCATAAAAATCTTAATATTGACGTAGATTTCTTAAAAGGTATTATACCTACAGCGGAAAATATAGCAATAGGGATTTGGAATGAACTAAAAGACAAAATCCCCGATGCAAAACTGTATGCGGTTAAATTATATGAAACAGAAAATAATTACGTAGAATACAAAGGAGAATAAAAGTGAATTTGGATTTATTTGCAGAATCTGTTAGGTCAATACTTGAACTTATTGGTGAAGACTTAAATCGACCTGGATTAAAAAAAACTCCTAAAAGAGTTGCAAAAGCCTACGAGTTTTTGATGCAGGGCTACAAAAAAAATATAGATGATGTTTTAAATGGCGCTATATTTGAAGAAAAATATGATGAGATGGTAATTGTAAAAGATATTGATTTTTATTCCATGTGTGAACATCATTTGTTACCTTTTTATGGGAAAGTTCATGTTGCGTACATACCAAATGGTAAAATTGTTGGCATTAGTAAAATACCTAGAATAGTAGATGTTTTTGCACGTAGACTGCAAGTACAGGAAAGAATGACCCGACAAATATGCGATACATTAGAGAAATATCTTTCACCAGATGGTACTGCAGTTGTTGTTGAAGCCTACCATATGTGTATGATGATGCGAGGCGTTGAAAAACAAAATTCAATTACAACAACAAGTGCAATGCAAGGTGTTTTTAAAGAAAGCGAGAGAACACGCAACGAGTTCTTAAACCTAATTCAATCAAAAAGGATATGAGTGATAAATCAAAAGTTATTTGGCTAACCGGCGCTAGTTCTGGTATTGGCAAAACCATTGCGGAGTTGTTTGTTAAAAAAAATCATAAAGTCGTATGTTGTTCAAGGAATATTGATAAGTTAAAAAAACTTAAAAGTGAACTGGAAAGTGATTCAAGACTAATTAAAATTTATAAGCTGGATGTTGCAAATCCAAATGAAGTTTTTGATACTTATCAAGAAATAAAAAAGGAAGCTGATATTGATTGTTTGATTAATAATGCTGGTATAACTTCGTTCAATGCTGCCAAAGATGATTCAGTCGAGGAAATTCGTAAAATAATTGAAACTAATTTACTCGGTTCAATCTACACAATCAAAGCAGTGCTTCCCGACTTTATTAAAAAAAAGCATGGGACAATTATTAATATACTTTCAGTTGTTACTAAAAAGATTTTTGAAAACAGCAGTGTGTACTCTGCTTCCAAACAAGGCTTACTTGCTTATACTAATGTGCTAAGAGAAGAAGTACGTGAACATAATATACGTGTAATAAACATAATTCCAGGGGCAACTAAAACGCCAATATGGTCAAACGATATACTTGAGAAATATTCTCAGAGGATGATGACGCCTAATGATATTAGCAAAATTGTTTTTGATGTTTTTTCGTTAAATACAAATATAGTAGCTGAAGAAATTGTATTGAGACCTATAAAAGGAGATTTGTAAAATGGATGACGCACAAGTTTCATTAGTTACTGGTGCTTCTCGAGGGATTGGGAGAGCAATAGCGATAAAGCTTGCTGGAGAAAAGCATAAACTTGCAATTTTTGGTAGAGATAAAGAGAAAATAGAACAAACGGTGGAGACAATTAAAAAAATGGGTTCTGAAGCTTTACCTTTCATAGGTGATGTGGCTGATCCTATGTTCGTAAATGAAGCTGTAAATCAAGTGCTGTTGAGTTTTGGTAAAGTTGATAATTTAATAAATAACGCTGGCATCGGTATCTTTAAAAAATTTATTGATAGTTCGCTTGAAGAATTTAAAAAACAAATTGAAGTAAATGTTTATGGAATTTATAACTTTACTAAAGCTGTGATTGATAATATGATTTCAAATAACAGCGGTACTATTATTAATATATCTTCTTTAGCTGGTAAAAATGGTTTAGCTTATGGTACTATGTATAGTGCTAGTAAACATGCAGTGATGGGCTTTTCTAAATCTTTAATGCATGAAGTACGTGAATTCAATATTCGGGTTGTAACAGTATGCCCAGGTTCGGTAGCAACTGAATTTATTAGTGGTACAGAAATAGAACCCAGAAACTTAGAAAAAGTTTTAAGTGCAGAAGATATTGCCGAAGTTGTAGCCAGCATAATTAACTTACCAATGAGAGCAACTGTAAGTGAAATAGAGATTAGACCGACTAATCCAAAATGAAAAGCCGGCTTTTGCCGGCTTTGACTTTTAGGAATTTTAACTCCACTCATTATTATTTTTACCACCACTTTTGTCCTATACCGAATTTTCTAAGCATATGAGCTTTATTCCTCATAAATCCAATTTCACTGCCAAGTTTTCCGAATGCTTTGGTCCATGTTTCTCGCTGCTCAGGTGTTAAAATTTTATAAACAGCAAGCCAAGATTTTACTCGCTCTGATTTTAACTGTGCCTGAAGTTTGCTGTTATCGTCAACGAGGCTTAATATCTTTGCATCGTCAATATTATTGTTACGAATCATTCTTTGAAGTTCAAGTCTATTTTTTTCTATGCTGCTTTGTAAGTCAATTGCCTTTTGCCTTTGGTTATACATAATATCATTGATTTGCTTTTGCTGATCTGCGGTTAAATTAAGCTGGGAAAAAATTCTTCCCATGTTTTGAAACATTGGTCGTTTTGGCTTATTGGGTTGTGCGCTAATTAAACCAAAACTTATTAATGTTGCTACTGCGATAAGAAGCATGTTCTTTTTCATATTACCTCCTGTTAAATAACTTTTTTCGTTTGTGAATTTGACATCAAGTTTATTGCCATGGTTTAATAAAGGTGATTTAAACCAGAGTTTATTGTATTTTGTCAAAAGCATTGAACACAATTTTGCTTATGCCTGAAACCGATAATGACTTTGAATTAGTAAAAAGCTTCATTGAAGGCAATGAAGATGCTTTTAACCATATTGTTAAAAAATATCAGCAGAAAATATATTGGCATGCAAGAAGAATGCTTGGCAATCACTTAGATGCTGACGAGGTTGCCCAGCAAGTAATAATAGTTCTTTATAACAAACTAAAGACTTTCAATTTTAGGTCAAGCTTATACACATGGATTTACAGAATTGTTAGTACACGAAGTATTAATCAAATAAAAAAAAATAAAGTAAAAAGACTTTTAAGCATAGATGAAATTCGTGAAAATGATTTACCTTATCAACGAGATATAATTGATGATATTTCTAATAAACAACAAATTGAAAAAGTCCATAATCTATTACAAAAGTTGCCGGTAAAGCAAAGAGAGGTCTTTATAATGCGCGCTTTCGACCAATTATCATACGAAGAAATCTCAAAAATTACCGGTAAAAGTATTGGCGGGTTGAAGGCTAATTATTTTCATGCATTAAAAAAAATAGTAAGGATGATGAAAAATGAAAAAGGATGAGAAAATATTGAGGTATTTAAGCGGTTTGATGAATGATGAGGAAGCTAAAGAATTTATTGACCAATTAAAACATTCACCTGAACTTTTAGAGGAGTATAACGAAATTAAATCGTATTTGGAGAATATTGTTAGTGTAAAAAATGTTACCGCATCAGATTCAAAATATTTTATAAATCTGCTGCCTCGGGCTAAACAAAAATTATCGAGTGAAGAAAAGAGCACTTTTACAAAAAAGATTGTTTATATAGTACCTGTACTAACAGCAATTTTAGTATTACTTTTTATTCTGCCGTCATCAAAAAGTAAACTAAGCACCAATTACTTCACTAATCAGATTGTGAATAATATAGACAGCGAAGATATTTTGAAAAATTATCCTAACTTTAGCAATGAACTTGAAGATTATATTATATACGAAACGACTAAAGCTGATACAATAGAAATACCCTCTGATTGGCAGAAAGGTGTGGAATATTATTATTTAGGCAATAATTTGATTAGGAATGGAGACGATTTTAATTTGTTAGAAAGTTTAAGTGAAAAGGAACTTGAAGTGGTATATAATGATTTGACAAAAATTAACATCTAAAAGGTGTAACTATGAAAAAAATATTGTTTGCTTTTCTGCTTTTTCTCTTTGCATTCCCGCTCATAGCACAAGAAGGTGGGCCTGGGAGAGGAGGGAGAGCTTATTTAAAAAAAATTGGGCAATTAGAAAAGGCCAAGTTGATTGAGGCACTGAACTTAGATGAAAATACAGCAATAAAGTTCTTTGCAAGGAGGAACGAAAATCAAGAAAAAATTAAAAATTTATTTGATGAGCGAGAAAAAATTCTTTCTGAAATGGAAAATAATTTTAAGGCGAATAATAAAAACAGTGAGGATTATTATAAAAAATCAATAGATAAACTTCAGAAAATAGATCAGAAAATATTTGAAGAGAAATATGCTTTTATTAATTCTCTAAGAGAAATTTTTAGCGAAGAACAAATAGCTAGATACTTAGCCTTTGAGTATAGTTTCCGAAAGGAAATACGCGAATCATTAATTAGACACAGAATGAGAGAATAAAGGCTGAAATCACAAAATATTTACCTTCCTAAAACAAAAACTTTTTTGCAAAGCCTGGAGTTACGGTATTGCATTTTTTATTTGCCAACTTTATCTTTTGACACATTTTTTGCGGAAGTGGTGAAATTGGTATACACGCTACTTTGAGGGGGTAGTGCTCGTTAGAGCGTGCGGGTTCGAGTCCCGCCTTCCGCACCATTAAACCATTAACAAAAAAAAGGAATTAGCATGAAAAGATTTGCATCGTTAATCGTTCTCATTTCTTTGCTGGTTGGCTTTGAATCTTATGCACAAAAAAATGAAATGGATGTTGAAGCAGCTAAAGCCTACAACGAGGGTAACAGTTTGTTGAAAGCTGGTAATTACGAAGGTGCAGTAAAACAATACGACATTGCATTGAAAACTTCTACTGATTATAGAATATATTACCAAAAAGGTATAGCTTTGAAAAAACAAGGTAAATTGCAGGAAGCAGAGGCAGCTTTTAAATCTGCTATTCAAAGCAACCCAAATTTTGATATTTCTTACAACGGCTTGGGCGGCGTTTATTTTGAAGAAGGTAAATATTTGGATGCTGCTGATGCTTTCAAAAAATTTGGTGAATTGACAAAAAATAAAACAATGAAGGATAAAGCCAACGAGTATGTTGCACGTTCCTTAGCTAAGCTTGCAGAAGAGGAAAAAAGCGATGGAAAATTAGACAAAGCTTTGGAACACCTGAACGAGGCAATTAAATATTACAGCCTCGATGCGGCCTACATTACACTTGCAATGATTGAAATAGATAATGGCAATTTTCAAAAGGCTATTGATGCAACTGATGCTGTTATTGCTATGAAAAACTCTTCATTGAAAGGTGCTGCATATTATTATAGAGGACTTGCTTATAAAAAACTTAATGATTCAGCTAAAGCTAGAGAAAATTTTGAGCTCGCTAAAAAAGATCCACAGTATAAAAAACTCAGCGATTACGAGCTAAATAATATGAAGTAATTTTTAACGCCCCCAATCCTAGGGGGCTTTTTTATACTAAGTTTTGCGTTTCAATGTAATATAAAAATATTTCCCATACTTGTTCCCATTATAGTTTATTTTGGTTATTTCAAAATGCTTTTAATAGCAATTATCAAGAAATAGCTCAACAACGCTTGGTCTTAACTTAATGCCAACTAAAACTTCCTATTTGTTGCTGCAATTTTTATTAGCTGTACTCTTTTCGTTTATAATTACACTGTTTGCTTATAAAAGAAATTTATTAACAAAGGCTGGTTCCATCTTGGCTTTTATTTTAGGTACTATGGCTTTTGGTCTCGGCAGTTTCAAATGGAGTATACCATTGTTGACTTTCTTTTTTAGTTCTAGTGGTTTGACTGTATTGAATGATAAGCTAAACAGGCAGACTACTGAAAATTTCAAAGCCTCCAAATGCAGAAACTACTTTCAAGTTTTAGCTAATGGTGCTATACCATTCGCACTTCTTTTGATTGAAATTTTTTTTAGCAGCGAGATTATTTATTATGTTTACTTAGTATCAATTGCAACTGCAAATTCAGATACATGGTCTACAGAAATAGGAACTATGCTAACTACGAAAACGTATAATGTTACAAATTTTAAATTGGTTAAACCTGGTACGTCAGGTGGTATTTCAGTAATAGGCACATTTGGGGGAATCTTAGGTGCAATTCTAATTCCATTTTCAGACTTTAGTTGGTATAACAAAAATATTTTATCTTTATTTGTGTTGATAATTTTATCTGCACTCGCAGGAAATTTTATTGACAGCATCTTAGGTGCTACATTACAAAGTAAATTTTATTGTAATGTTTGTGGTAAAGAAACGGAGAAAAGAATACACTGTAATAATTATACTGAACACATTAGCGGTATAAAATGGCTTGACAACAATTTTATTAATTTTTTATCTGCATTAGTTAGTTGTATTATTTTTCTTACATCATATAAAATTTTTTTTGAATAGGATGAAAAAAAACATGGTCATCTTGTCGATTATTCTTTCTTTAATAGAATTATCGGCGACGTACGGTAATACACCAGATGTAGATAAATTTAATGAAGCTATGACTGCCTACAAGACGGGAGAGTTTTTAAAAGCATATAATTTATTTACTCAAATAAAAGTAGGTGAAATTAATGATAAAGTTATTCTCTCATCGTCTGAATTTTATGCTGCCGATTGTCTTTTCCAAATGAAAGAGTTAAATGGTGCTGCGCCTCGGTTTGAAAGTTTTTTATATAACTATCCAAATTCAAGTTTTAAGCAGGAAGCATTGTACAAGTTAGGTACAATTTACTATACCTTAAATGAATTTAGAAAATCTCGTGAACGTTTAATGACTTTAATAAATGATTATCCAAATAGTGAATATTACTATGAAGCAAATTATTGGATTGGAGAGGATTTTACAGCAGAGAAAAATTTTTTTGATGCAGAAGTCTTCTTAAAAAATGCAATTGCTGTGAAAAATAACAATAATCTTTTAAGGCATTCATTATTTGCATTGGCCTTTTTATATGAGAAACTCAGCAGATATGAAGATGCTGTAAAATATTATGATGACCTTTTGGCTTACTTTCGTGAAAGCGATTTAGCACCTATTTCCCAGCTTAGAATAGGTATCTGCTATTTTTATTTAAAAAAATATGATAATGCAGTTTTGGAATTATCCGACCCGTTAATTAAAAAATTAAATATCACACAACAGCTCGAGGCTAAGTACTTTTTAGCTAATTCTTTTGTTAGATTAAAAGAATACAATGAAGCTAAAAAAAATTACGATTCCTTGCTTAAAGATGTTGTTAAATTATCTATCGATACTGCAGAGTTCGCTTATTTATCTGAAAAGCAAATTAAATACGAATTAGCCTGGGTTAATTTCCAAGCAAGAAATTACAATGCAGCATTCGAATTATTTAATGAACTTTCCAACACATCACAAGATTCACTTGCAGCAAATGCACTATTTTGGTCTGCTGAATGTAAACGTTACTCTGGCGAAGTTTCAGAAGCATTAAAGATTTATGATTCCTTCTTGAAAAAATTCCCAAACAATCCCTTGACTGATAAAATTAAGTACTCTATTGCTGCCATTTATTACAATCAAAATGATATTAAGATGACTGAAGAACTATTGCATAAGTCATCAGAGATAAAAGATAAGCAAACACTTTTGAAGACCTTTGTTTTATTAGGTGAATCTAACTTAAATGAAGGTAATTTTGAAGAAGCTGAAAAGTATTTTTCTGATGTTTATCAATCAGCCGACGTGTCTGCAGAGTTGACAATGCGAGCTGAATTTGGACTTGCAGTCAGCAAATATTTTTTAAATGATTATAAAGGAGCCGTGACAATTTTAGAATCATTAAAGAAAAGAGCGCCAGATTTTGAATCGGACAAGGTAAATTTTTATTTAGCCGAAACATACTTTATGCTTAACAATTTCAGTAAAGCGCTAAAATTTTATATGTCGGTCAATACTTTAGACCCTCAAATTGAAAAGCAGGTTATTTATGGCAAGGCTTTTACTTATTTTAATATGAAGGACTATGCTAACGCTATTTATTATTTTAATTCTTATATAACTAAATATCCCACAGCGGAAAATGTAAAAAATGCTAAGTTGAAATTAGCAGACAGTTATTATGGAATAAAAAATTTCGAAAAGGCAAGTGAAATTTATCAACAGTTATTCAGTAGAGACAGACATTCCCTTGATAATGATTTTGCTTACTATCAATTTGCTCAATCACTTTATAAAGCGAATAAGACCAGCAATGCAATCAGTGAGTTCATTAATCTACAAAAAAGATTCCCCCGCTCTAAATATGCCGATGCTTCTCAATATGTGGTGGGATGGATTTATTTTCAGCAAAATGAATACAGAAAAGCAATTGATAATTATCTGTTGCTGATTGATAAGTATCCCAATTCGAATCTTATACCAATTGCTCTGTATTCTATTGGTGATTCCTATTTCAATTTAGAATTGTATGACACTGCAATTACATATTACAATAAAGTCTTGCAAAATTATTCTAATACAACTTATGTTTTTGATGCAGTAAATGGAATTCAATATTCTTACATTGCAAAAAACCAGCCGGAGAAAGCAATTGAGTTTATAGATAACTTCTTACAAGATTATCCAAATTCTACTTTTAGAGATCAAATTTTATTTAAGAAAGGAGATATTTATTATAGCATTGAGAATTTCAAAAAAGCAATTGAGTCTTATAATCAATTCATTCAAAGTTATCCAGAGAGTAAACTTGTCCCAAATGCTTACTATTGGATAGGTAAAAGTCAAGAAAATGTAAAGCTGTACGATGATGCGCTCAGCAGTTTTAAATATGTTATAAATAATTATTTGAAAAGTGAAGTTGGTGTTTCGGCTGTTATTGAATCTGTAAATATTTATTTGGATAAAAAAAGTTACCCTGAAGCTATAGAATTGCTTGCTGAGACTGAAGCAAAAATACCTAATTCTGAAAGGTTGCCTGAAATTCTTTATTTAAAAGGAATTGCTGAAGAAAAAAATAGTAATATAGCTGATGCCTATAATACTTTTAATCAAGTAATAACTTATTATGATGGGACTATTTTTGCTGCAAAGTCAAAATTAGAGCTCGGCATTTTAGAGTTGCAAAATGGCAACTTTGAGAATGCTGCGCTGCTTTTTAAGGATGTCAGCGAGAAAAGAAACGATGATATCGGTGCTGAGGCTCAATATTATTATGGTGTTTCTTTATTTAAACAAGATAAGATTACTGATGCAATAACAGCATTTGTGCGTGTTAGGTCTGTATTTTCTGCTTATGATGAATGGTTTACTAAGTCTTTATTGATGTTGGGCGATTGTTATGTTAAATTAAAGGATATAAAACAGGCAAGGGAGATGTATAAAGCCGTGTTAATTAGGCATAATACTGGTGAGTTAGCACAACAAGCAAGAGCAAAATTGAGAAGACTATGAAAAATTTTATCCTTGCATTAATTTTAGTTTCACCGTTATTTGTTTTTGCACAAGATAATAAATCTCAAAGCATAGAACTGCCGGATTTTGTTATTACTGGCGTTCAAACTGTAAATTTACCAATAGCAAAAAAGGAAAAAGCCTCTTTTGTACCAATACTATCAAAAGATTTTTTCCTGCCTCAATATTCACCTGAAGAGTTGCCTCTTGCTCAAGTTGAAAATCCGATTGATAAAAAAATAGATTTGTGGAAAAATCTAAATAGTTACAATGGTAATCTTTATTTTGGCCTGGGTGGATATACATTGCCAATAGGTAAATTTTTTTTAGGACAAAATTTTAACAATTATTTTTTTTCTTTAGATGTATTTGGTTCTAATACCAAAGATTACCTGCCATACAGCAGCTATAATGTTTCTGGTGCTACAATTAAAAACGAATTTTACATCAATACTACTTCTGCTTTTTTACCCGGATTACGAATTTACTTAAACGGAAATTTTTTAAGAGATAGCTACAATTTTTATGCGTCTAATAATCCTGCAGTAGAACGTAGAACGAATAACGGTAACATAGAATTAGGAATTAATAACTCGTTGAGCAGGTTCATTAATTATAATGCGAAAGTCTCAGCTAGTCAATTATTAATAAACGAAAACGGCTTTCGCGAAATAAAATTTAATAGCTTGGCTTCTTTTATTTTCAAATTCCCTTACATTAGTTTTGGTGCTACATTCGATTATCTCCAACAAAATGTTAAAAATGGATATAATAACAATGCTGACTATTATTTCTACAAAATCGAACCCAAATTAAAAATAAATACATTAGAAAACTTAATTATAAATACAGGCCTGAACTACTCATCTTCTAATAACAATAATTTTTTCTCTCCGTTTGGCAGCATTGAATTAACACTTAATAAAAATTTTTTAATGACTGCTTCTTTCTTGCCCCATGTCGAATTTAACACTCATAGAGAATTTATTGCATCCAATATTTACTATAACATTTCTAAATTAGATAACTTATTTACAAAATATAAAATTGATTTGAACACAGCTTTGAAATATCAGTACTACAAATACTTTGAGATTGGGTTTTCAGCGGCGTTTGAAAAAATTGATAATTATTTCTACTTTGAAGATAATATTGAGCAGGGTAAATTTAATATTAATAAGATAGATGACGTAACAATGTTTGGCTTGAAATTAGACCTTTTGTTTCATCCCGGTCCTTACGGTAAGTTTTATGGCGAGGCAGCATATCAAACCGTAGAAAATAATTCCAAACAAATTATACCGTACAAGCCATATTTTAATACTTCATTAAACTATTCTTACTCCTTTGCTTTTGGGTTAGATGTTGCAGCAAACTACAAGATGTCGTATAAGTATTACACTAATATCCAAAATACTGATGAAATACTTTTCTATCACAATATTTCTTTGACTGCCGCTTATAACATTTTCGAAAATTTGCAATTAAAGGCTACATTAGAAAATTTATTGAACAGAAAAAATTATCTTTGGAAAAACTATCAAGATAAACCATTTGACGTTATAATAGCGGTAGAATACAAATGGTAATCAAATTAAAATGACAAAAAAAGATTTACAGAACAAAATTGCAAGTTTGATTGGCGTTTCCAGCTCAGAAAAAGAATTAGCCTATGAGGTTTTTATTGATAAGGTGGTGGAATCTTTAACTCCCGGAATGACAATCAAAGTTTCTAACATCGGTTTTTTCCAACTTAAGCAAGAAAAACAATCATTAGATGAGAACTACAGCGAATTATCTATTGTTTATTCACCATACCCAAGCGATATTGACAAAGATGACAAAACCTTTTATTTAATATTAGATGTAAAAGCCAAGAAGAAAAATTTTTCTGAATTTGACTCAAATGTTTTTAGCATTGGAGTGGGAAAGCCATTAATTCCACTTTACGAGAAAAACAATTTTTCAGCAGAATCTGAAACCTCTTTCGTTTTATTGAAAAAGACCATTGAAGAAAAAGTAAATCAAATTATTTCGGAATCGGATGTGTTAGAAAATTTTAATATATGGGACGATTATATTGCTAATATTGAGAGTTCAGAAAATAGTGTTCATTCAGAGGAATTGAATTTACAAAATACGTTGAACGAACTAACCGAGGATATTAATTTTGATGACAGCGAAGAAAATCTAAATAAAATCATAAATTCTGATGAGATAAAATTAGAGTTTGAAAAGGAAGAAAAAGAAGGTGAGTCTAACAAGGTTGAACAAGACATCAGTATTGATTTTGGGGAAAAAATAGAATCAATAGATGCTGAAAAGGATGATGATGAGTTTGATGCTGATTTTAATCTAATTCATGATGAATTAAAATTTAGTGAAAGTCATGAAAATAATTTTAACAGTAAGCTTGATATTGATTCTTTAGTCCAAGATGATGCTTACCTTTCCACTGATGAGAAACAAAGGGAAGGCTTAGAAGGAGAAAACTTTAGTTTTACTTCTATAAAAAGCGATAAAGAAAATGTTGACTGGAATTGGGGCGATGAGTTAAAAGAAGAATTTGGACTGGGAGATAATGATAATTCTGAAACAACATTAAATGTTAATGATGACAAAGTCAGAGAGAATGATATTTTTTTAGAAGGGAGTGAATTGGATAATAATAAAAATGTTGACTTATTTGCACAACTTGATAATGAAATAAAACAAGAAAAAGAAGAGCAATTTGAGAGTGATGAAGAAATAATGGAAGTTTATTCTCATTCGGCAGATTATGAATTTGTAACCGATAAAAATTTTCAGCAAGAACAAAGAATTTCTTCTCATTTTACAGATGAAATTTCAAAGATTGTTGTGGGAGAAAATAAGGTTAACAGCAAGAATATCGAAGATGAAGAAGAAAAATATTTTACTAGAAATTTTATTCTCATTTTTTCCGGCTTTGTAATTATAGCTTCAATTATTATTTATCTTTTTATTATTCCTAATTCAAGTTCGAGTAAGAGAAGTAAAACTGAAAACGCAGCAAGTATACAAACTGAGCAAATTCCAGATAAGTCACAATCGGCTTTTAAGGTCTCAAAAACTCCCGAAGAAAATGTTAACGGGTCTGTTGAAAATATTAGTGGATTAAAACCAACAGTCAATGCTAATTCTCGAATTGAATCTGACAAATACAAAAGCAGCTCAGGAAAGAAAACGGGGACTGACATTAGAGTTAGTAACTTAATTTTCTTTGATGGCAGTAAATATAATGTACAAATCTCATCTTGGAGAAATATTGTTAAAGCCCAACAAGAAGTTTCAAAGCTAAAGAAGAGCGGATTAAATGCGTTTGTTATAGAAGCAAATCTGCCTGATAAAGGCGGCATGTGGTACCGAGTTAGAGTTGGTGGATTTAATTCCAAAGAAGAAGCGGAAAATTTTTTGAACAATAAAACTAAAAAATAAAAAGGGAGACGATGAATTTATTATCTATTTTAGTAAAAGGCGGCTGGGTTATGCTGCCCATCTTTTTATCTTCAATTATTGCTGTGGCTATTATAATTGAGCGCTACATTATATTGAAAAAAGCAAGTATAAATGTTCCATCTTTCCTTATTAAAATTAGGAACTTATTAAAGCGGGGTGACATTAAAGGCGCTATAGAATATTGCATGGAGGAAAAATCCCCAATGTCAAACATTGTCAAAAAGGGTTTGAAAAAATATAAATTTGGTCATCAGCGGGTAATGGAAGCTATAGAATCGGCTGGCAAACAAGAGATTAGTCGACTTGAAAGAGGTTTGCCGGTGTTAGCAACAATTTCTGGTGTGGCTCCTCTATTGGGTTTTTTAGGTACGGTTACTGGTATGATAAGTGCTTTTATGAAAATTCAAGACTTGCAAGGTTCTGCTAGTCCAAGTGACTTGGCTGGTGGTATTTGGGAAGCTCTTTTGACTACCGCTTTTGGCTTAATTGTGGGTATTATTGCACTAACTTTTTACAACTATTTTGTTTCCCGTGTTAATAAGCTTGTCATTGAAATGGAGTTAATATCAAATGACGTTGTTGATGTTTTGGAAGAATCATCTAAAAAAGAAATTACTGATGATAATTTAGAGATTGAATTGTAGGTGAGAAATGAAATTTGAAACATCAAACAAGCCATTAAGTATGTTTAGTTATTCTTCTCTTACAGATATTGTTATGTTATTATTAATATTTTTTCTTTTGACTTCTCAATTTGTGATAACTACAGGTGTTAAGGTAAAATTACCAGCTGCAAAAAACAACGAGCAAGCAGCACCATCTAAACTTGTGGTATCAATAAATGACCAAGGTAAAGTTTTTTTAGGCTCTGATGAAATAACAACTGATTTACTGCCTGCTAAACTTGAATCTATAAAAAATAAAACTGGGGAAAATAATCTTATTATAAGGGCGGATAAGTCTGCAAGTATCGATATAGTAATTAAAGTTATTGACGCTGGCAAAGGAGTTGGAATAGATAAATTTACAATAGAGACCGAAAAACAAAATTACTGAACGATATTACATTTATGTTTAAGAAGAACACACAAAATATCTCTTATTTAATTTCGTTTGGTTTTCATTTAGCTCTTCTATTGATTTTTATGGCAATTAACTTTTCTACACAAACTGAGAATACAGAATATATAACAGTTGGTTTTGGGAGTTTTGGCAATCCTGGGCTTTCAGGTGCAGCAGGTAAAAGTGCCCAACAAAGAGATGAAGTAGCAGAAATTGAAAAACAAAAGGTTCAGACTGACAAAGAAGAAAAAAAGGTAGAATTACCTAAAACTGTAAATTTTGATCAGCAAAATCCCATCCCTGCTGCATCAAATAAAAAAGAAAAGGAAGAAAAAACAGCTATCGAAAAGGTTAAACCACTTAAAAAAACAGAATCTGAAAGCAGAGGAGAGGAATTTGCCGGCAGCAGGTTTGGAAGTTTTGGTTTCCAGATTGATTTTGGGGGCAAAGGCATAAGAAAAATTTATAGCTATATATTGCCTCAATATCCTGAGGGAGTTTCAAAAGAAATTGATGTTAAATTAAAATTCACTATTATGCCAGATGGTACAGTGGGGAAGATATTTCCTTTAATAAAGGCTGATGCAAAATTAGAAATGGCGGCTATTAATTCTTTAAGACAATGGAGATTTGAGCCGCTGCCTCCAAATGCTAAACAAATTGAACAAAGTGTGGTTATTACTTTCCCTTATCGTTTAAAGTAGCTTTATCCCTGCCGTAATATGATTTATAAAAAAAATACTCTAAAATTGACAACATAGTTAACGAAATTGTATCAGCATC
The DNA here is from genome assembly GCA_041538185.1 of Melioribacteraceae bacterium 4301-Me. NCBI lineage: Bacteria > Pseudomonadati > Ignavibacteriota > Ignavibacteria > Ignavibacteriales > Melioribacteraceae > Pyranulibacter > Pyranulibacter aquaticus. Next base: position 131,104 of record JBGORM010000001.1, read on the forward strand.
AAAGTAAATTCCAAAGCCTTTTGCATCAAAAAATATTTTAACTATCATAGTAATAATTGACCAACCGACTGAGAACAATACAATAATTAAACCTACATTTATAAATGCTGTACTAAGAGATTCCTCTTGCCATTTTTTTGTGAATATTATTAAAATGAAAATTAAATGAGCTGCAAAGATTAATGCGATTATCATGTTGATTTTGTTAGGTGTAATTAATTCTTGAATTTATTATCTGTGCACTAGTCATCCCGCCAATAGCTCCAAATATTGTATTGATAATGAAATTATTAACGATTACCGATAAAGTATAAAGCCACGAAAAACCATAGACCAAAATTTCTTCTCTAACCTTTTGGAATAAGTTAAGAACTTGCTCTTTCAAATTGTTGTCTATTGGAAAGTTATTTACTAATCTTTGCAGCTCTGGGAATGCAGCAATTAAGTCATTGTTCTTAGTAATCATTGTTATTGTTAAATCAAAAATGGAGCCGAAGATTGCAGCATATATTCCTGTTAATAGACCAATAATTAAAGCTTTTTTAAGTGGGACCTTGTCACTTAATTTATTTGCCTTTCTATCTAAAACTATTGCAATAAATGATGCAACTGGTAAAATAAGGCAGCAAGAAAAGCTTTTCGCAATTGGGACAATTTGTAAGACTCCTGCGCCGAACCCACAAACGAAAGAACTAATGTACTTTTTCAATTCTTATCCTTCTATTTTCAGAGATAAGTTCAGTTAAGCTTTGGTAAAAATATAAAAAAACAATTGAACCTAAAAGAAAGCCACTTGTAAATGCAATTAACTTTGAATAAGGATAAATTCCTACTGTGGTGAGTGTGACATCAATTATAGCTGGTGCTGCGCTTATTATAAAAATTTTTATTTTTAGTTGAATGTTAATCTCTTTAAATAAATTGTATAACGACATAATTAAAAAGCCTAAGTATATTCCCAAACATCTTGAGCAAACAAGTGTTTCGGTGTTGTAAATTACTAAAAGCTTATTATGCTGCTGATGACAAACAAGTGAAAATGCTTTTTTGAAAAAAGGGATGAAATTAATAAGGTACGGCAGTTTTGAGGCAATTAATTCGATGAAAATTAGTGAAGTCCAAAATAAAATTGAAAGAAATATTAATATTCTGAAATGTAGCTTCATGAATTTTATTTGGATTGAGTGTATATAAGAATTTTTTTAGTTGTCAATATATACAATTTGGAATTCATAAATGCTGTGGCAATTATTTCAGAATCAACTGGTGTAATAAATTTTATTTTTTTGAAGGTATCGTCAACTGTGTTAATGCTTTTTGCATAAACTTCTTTGTGTGAATTAATAAACATCATGTCAGTATATATAGAAATATTTTCTGGTTCAAAACTTAGTTCATTTTTAGAGATTCCATTACCAAATTGATCAAATTGAACTAAGTTTGAGTTGTCTATTACCCAAATATTGTTTTTGCTGTCTATTGAAAATCTTTTTGGATTAGTTAAAATGAAACTGCCAGAATCATAACTTCCAATCGAAAGCCTGAAGTTTCCGTTTAGGTCATATTTGATAATTCTATTATTGTCCGAATCTAAAATGTAAAAATCCCCTTGAGAAGAAGTGGCGACACAAGTAGGGAATGCAAAAACATAATCTTGGGGATTCAAACTGCTGCTTTTAAATTCTGATAAAAAATTTAGGTCCTTATCAAAAATTTGAATGCGGTTATTATTTTTATCACACACATAAACATTAAGTGAATTGGCATATAAATATACGGGATTATCAAACTCGGCTTGTGACCACCCGTATCCACCAATAAAATGAATAACTTTGCCCAATGTATCTAACTTTGTAATTTCATTTGTCTGTGAATCAGCAATAAATATGAATCCTGAAGTGTTGATTGAAAAAGAGCTTGCAGAGTAAAATTTACCGATTTCACCTGTAAGAATGTATGTTTGTGCATAAATTAGATTAGCATTAGCTATTATAACTATAATAACAGTCAATATGAATTTCATAATTAATTAAAAAAAAGAACTAAATAACCGATAATTTATTAGTTAATGGAAAATGTACCTATTAATTAAAAATATTGGCAAAATTATTGTATTAATTTATTAATTTACATTAGCTTATAAAAGCAAGATGTTAAAAATAATTTGAGGCAGTAATGCAGAAGATACTTTTAATAAGTCTAATAATTGTTTTTATAATGGGTTCTTGCAAGTTAAAAGAAGACAATACAGCCAACCCAACAGAAAACACGAGTAACTCTACAATTTCTAGTATAACTGTAACTGCCCCAAATGGAGGAGAAATTATTCAAGAGGGCTCATCATATAATATAACATGGACTGCCAAAACTTCCTCTCTGTTAAGAATAGCATTTTCATACGATAATGGTTCGACCTGGTTACTAATTGCAGATAGTTTGACTAATACAGGTACTTTTAGTTGGTTTCCAGTACCAAATCATATTTCAAATCAATGCTTAGTTCGTGTTTCTACTGTTGATGGTTCAGCAAGTGATGTAAGCGATAAAGTTTTTTCTATTATTAGAAATTCTAATGAAAGTTTAAGGATTATTTCGCCCAATGGTGGTGAATCTTGGGAGGCGGGCACTGAAAAAGAAATTAAGTGGTTTAGTTCAGGAATTGATTCTGTTAAAATTGAGTATACTACAAATAATGGAAACACGTGGAATTTAATAGCTATCGATAAAAACAATACAGGCATTTATTATTGGAAGACTGTCCCCAACACACCATCTACTTTGGCAAAAGTAAGAATTTCGGATGCTAAGGACGGCGAGCCTTCAACTGAAAGTTCGAGTACTTTTAATATTCTACCTGAGCCAATTATAAAAGTTATTTCACCAAATGGTGGAGAGCAATGGATTTCAGGTATTAATAGAACAATTCAATGGTCTTCTGAAAATATAGAAAATGTAAAAATTTCTTATACAATAAATAATGGTTACAGCTGGAATGTTATAACCGCTTCAACTCCAAGTGTAGGCTTTTATGAATGGAAAAACATACCGAACCAAAATTCAAAAAACTGCAAGATTAAAATTGAAGATGCTCTTGATGGTGAACCCTTTGATGTTTCCGATAATACTTTTACGATTACGAGTGATGTTTCAATTGAAGTTATAAGTCCAAATGGTTCAGAAGATTGGAAATCTGGTACTCAACACGATATAAAATGGAATTCTAAAGGTGTTGAAAAAGTAAATATAGAATTTAGCACAAATGCTGGTTTAACATGGAATTCTATAATAAGTAATTTGCTAAACACTGGAGCATATACTTGGACAATTCCTGTATTGTCTGCTAATACTAATGTAACTCAATGTTTAATTAGAGTAAGCGATGCAAGCGATAATTCTATATATGACGTAAGTGACTTTGTATTTACTATTTCGCCTCAGCCATCTATTACGGTGGTTTCACCTAACGGCGGCGAATCTTTCTTATCGGGTACTTCTAAAGAGATTCTTTGGAATTCAACTAACGTATCTAATGTGAAAATTGAATTAACTACAGATGGCGGTGCTCATTGGAGTACTATAGTTTCTTCTACACCAAGCATTGGATTTTATACTTGGAATAATATTCCGAATCTCAATTCTTTATTATGTAAAATAAGAATAAGCGATGCGAATGAAGGCACACCATCTGATGTTTCCGATAATTATTTCGAAATTACAAATCGTATACAAAAGAGTGTTCAAGTGATAAAACCAAATGGTGGAGAGGACTGGGAAGCTGGTACAAAACAAAATATTACATGGTCCGCTTCCGGAGTAAGTAAGGTTAAAATTGAACTAACAACTGATAAAGGCTTTACTTGGACAACCTTAATTGATAGCGTTGCTGGTGGAGCATGGGAATGGGATATTTCTCAATCACTAAATTCTACTCAATGTCAAATACGTATAAGTGATGCAAGCGATAATTCTATTTCAGATATTAGTGATGCTACTTTTACTATTTCTCCAATTAAATTTATTAGAGTCACTCAGCCAACTGGTCCAGCTACATTTAAGGACAGTGACCCAATTACCATAACTTGGGAATCTTCCGGAATTAAAACTGTCGGCATTAAGTATACTACTACTAATGGTTTAGGTCATTACCCAGATATTCCTCAATTTTACCCATTAGTAGATAAAATAGCTAATCAAGGTTTTTATACAACAAGTTTCTCTATTCCTTCAGACCAATATTATGTTGTTGTATATAATGCGGATGAGGGTTCTAACGGTGCACCAAGCGCAAGAAGTATTGGCAATTTTACTATTATTAAAACTGAAACACCAACAATTACTGTAACTTCACCTAATGGCGGTGAACAATGGCTTGCTAACCCATCGAATGTGCCTGTTACAGATGTTAATAATTACCATCCCTACGAAATTAGATGGATTGCTACAGGTCTGGAAAAAGTTAAAATAGAATGGAGTACTACTGGTGGTGGTGTTTGGCATGTAGTACCTGGCGCAGATAGCACAGCAAATGATGGAATATTTACTTGGGCACCAGGTCGACTTGAAACCAGCATTGGAGAACCTCGTCCCGATAGTTCTGATAATTGTTTAATTAGGGTTAGCAATTTGTCAGGTAGTATCTCTGATCGTTCTGATGGCGTTTTCTCAATTCACGAAAGTAAAATGATACGTGTAGAATTCCCGAATAACGGTGAATATTTTGACACTTCGAATGTGAGTAGATATCCAATGATAATAAGATGGACTTCTTATGCAGTTTCGAGTGTCGATATTTATGGCAGTATTGATAATGGTGTAAGCTGGTTCCAAATAGTTTCCAATTATAAATCTACAGGTGTATATGCTTGGGATTGGTTTAATGATCCTAATGTCGGTAACTCAATTTCATCTCAAGGAAGAATAAAAATAGTTGACCATAATGATTCTAAGATATGGGATGTTAATGATATACCATTTTTCTTGAATTTAAAAGAAGGGCAAACTAATTAGTTTTTTGGGGTCTTAATTACTGATTTTACTTAAAAGAGGAATGTTTTGATTCTAAATTGAGGGCGCATTGTTTAATAGAGCAAAAGAATTTTTAGAAAGGTTCTTCCCGTCTGAACCACTAAAAATTTCTTTTTCGATGATTAAGCTTTTTCTTTTTTTTTTCTGCTTGGAACTCCTACACTGTTGTTTCTTCATTTACGTTCTCAAAATAAAATTGAACTTGAATTACTTAAACAAAAACACCATGAAATCCAAATGGCAGTTCAAAGTTATTTGGAGGATATGACTCACACAAACTATTCGGAAAGCAAACAAAAAGATATATAATTGAAAATTAATTCATATCGTAAACAACTCAAAACAATAGAAGAAAAAATTAGTGACATGAGAATTCACCACTTCGTGGTTAGAAATTTTTGGTTCCTTCAGTAAACTTATTTAATTTTGCCGTACTTCTTTGCCCCGTGGTGTAATTGGCAACACGTCTGACTCTGGATCAGAAGTCTCCAGGTTCGAACCCTGGCGGGGCAGCAGTTTATTTGTACACTTTATTAAAATTTTCTTGCATTTACTATCTTTTTATCTCATCAACTATAACTCACTGTTTTACGAAACGTTAATTCAATTGTTTGGGCAGTTTCATTTACTCCTTACGTTATAATAGAACATACAAATATCCTCCTACTTTTTGCTTACTTATTTATTAAAACTTTTTCGTTCGGCTACATAGAAAGTCACACTAACCACTGATTGCAAAGAAATTATCAGATTTATATTTATAGATTAACGCAATCTCTAAAAATTCTTTTAAAAAAAATTTGCGTATATGCATTAATAAGCATATTTTTACATGCAAAAATTAGCATATATAAACATGGACAAGTTAATAGAAAAATTCAAAGCTCTTTCTGACGAAACAAGATTAAGAATAATAAACCTCTTTATTAAGAGCGGTCAAAATCTTTGTGTATGCGAATTAATGGACGCATTAAAAATCCCTCAATATGCAGTCTCGAAAGCTTTGACAATCCTTAAGAATGCTGATTTATTAACTTATGAAAAAGAAGGAACATGGGTTTATTATCAGCTAAATAGGGCTGTTCAAGAGAATAAAAGTATTTTTACATTTTTAAGAAATTTTTTAACTGATAAACCTTTCTTGGAAGATGAAGAACGATTAAATCAAAGACTGCTGTTAAGAGAAAACAATCGTTGTGTTGTTGGTATAATTCCAGAAGAAGATTTAGTAAAACTAATTAAAGAAAAAATACGTGGGTAAAACATATGGGAAATACACAATCACATTTTGACCCTAAAACATCAGAACTAATCGCTATTGGAGCATCAATTGGCGGTAATTGCTTGCCTTGTTTGCGTTATCATTTTGCTGAAGCATTAAAACTTGGTTGCACAATTCACGAAATTGAAGAAGCAATTAGAATAGCTAAAATGATCAAGGAAAGACCAATAAATGATATTTATAACTTAGCTGAAGATTTAATCAGCAGAGAAAAAGAAAGGAGATAATTGATGACTTCATCTATAAATGTAAAACAAACAATAAAAGAAAAGTATTCTGAAATTGCTCTTGTTGCGCAAGGACAAGGATGTTGTGGGTCTTTCTCGTCTTGCTGTGGCAGTTCTAATTTAATCAGCTTTACAATGATAGGTGATGAATATAAAAATATTGATGGTTATGTCCCGGAAGCCGATCTGGGACTTGGCTGCGGGTTACCGACTGAGTATGCCGAAATAAAAAAAGGTGATACAGTTGTTGATCTTGGCTGCGGCGCTGGAAACGATGTTTTTATTGCTAGGTCGATTGTTGGAGAAGAGGGGAAAGTAATTGGAATTGATATGACCGAAGAGATGATTAAAAAGGCAAAAAGCAATAATTTGAAAATTGGATACGATAATGTTGAGTTCAAATTAGGCGATATTGAAGATATTCCCTTGCCTGATAATATTGCTGATGTTGTCGTTAGCAACTGCGTACTGAATCTTGTCCCGGATAAAGTAAAAGCATTTTCTGAAATTTATAGAATACTTAAACCAGGTGCTCATTTTTGTATCTCCGATGTTGTTTTGCGAGGTGAACTAAATGAAGAGCTGAAAAAATCAGCGGAATTATATGCCGGATGTGTAGCCGGTGCTTTACAGCAAGATGACTACCTTCAAATTATCAGTTCTATTGGTTTTAAAGATATCGAAATAAAAAAAACTAAAAAGATTGATCTACCCGAAGAATTATTAGCACTTTATTTATCTGAGCAAGGAATTAAAGAATATAAAGAAAATCTATCCCAAAGGGTTGGATTACCAAAAGGAATATTTAGCATTACAGTAATTGGAACAAAGAAAATAAATTAAAGGAGATTTAAAGATATGCCAATATATGAATTTCATTGTAAAGACTGTGGTTATTATTTCGATGTAAAAGCCACAGTTAAAGAAAAAGAAGAAGGGTTAAAAATCCATTGTGAACAATGCGGGAGTGAAAACCTACAACAAGTATTTGGCGGCTTTGCTATTCTTGGCGGACAAGCAATAAACGTCAAATCTCGCGATTCTCAAAATAGCGGCGGTTGCTGCGGCGGTAATTCAAGCTGTTGTTCGTAAAAAATAAAAGGAGTTTAAGAAATGGAAACAAAAATAGATGAGAAATTAATTCAAATAGAAATTTTCGACCCGCCGATGTGCTGCCCGAGCGGGTTATGTGGCCCGAATATTGACCCGGCGTTGCTCGATATCAACGAAGCAATTCTAAAACTTAAAAAAGAGTTTGATGGCAAAGTTATTGTCGAGAGATATCTGCTAAGTCAGCAAGGACCAAAATTTATGCAGCAGCCGGAAGTCATGAGCCGATTGCAAAAATATGGCGTTGAAATTCTTCCATTAACTTTGGTTGACGGCAAAGTGGTAAAAGAAAAATCATATCCGACTTTTGATGAGTTGCTAAATTTACTTAGTAAAAGTAATATCGCTTGAAACAGTCATTCCCGCGCAAGCGGGAATCTATATATTTATAAAAACAAATAATTGTGAACATAATTATGGCAAACTAAAAAGGTAAGAGTTATGAATAACACAAAGTATATATTCTTCAGCGGCAAAGGCGGAGTTGGTAAAACTACTATGGCTTGTGCAACCGCAATTCATTATGCAAATGAAGGCAAAAAGACTTTAATAGTTACAACAGATCCCGCAAGTAATTTAGCGGATGTTTTTGAAACTGAAATCGGACACAAAATTACACCACTGCTTAATAACCTATGGGGAATGGAAATTGACCCGGATAAGGCAACAGAAGAATATCGTGAAAGAATTCTCTCGCCTATGCGCGCAGTCATGCCAGAAAGTGTAATGACTGTTCTTGAAGAACAATTCAACTCGCCCTGCACAACAGAGATAGCATCGTTTGACCGGTTTGTTGACTTTATGGTTGCGGAAAAAGAAGGCAAAGGCGAAAAGTATGACGTAGTAATTTTCGACACAGCCCCAACAGGTCACACAATCCGCTTACTTGAGCTTCCAGTTGACTGGAGTAAACATATTGAAGAAAGCGCAAAAGGAAGTGGAAACACTTGCATCGGTCCCGTTGCATCAATTCAAGAAAATAAAGCTAAATATGATGAAGCTACACGATTGTTAGGTGATGCAGAAAAAACAACTTTTATCTTTGTTCTCCAGCCCGAAGAAATTTCTATTTATGAAACAAAAAGATCATCGATGGAACTAAAAGAAATCGGCATCCAAAATATTGAATTAATTATTAATGGAATTTTGCCAGAGGAAGTTTGTGAACATCCTTTTTTCAAAAACAGATTTGAAATGCAACAAAAGTACATTAAAACTATAGAAGCTGAATTCCCTGGGAAGACATTACGAAAAATTTATCAGCGTGATGGTGAAATTAAAGGTGTTGAGAGATTGTTAAATATCGAAAAAGATTTGTTCAATAACTCTGAAAAACAAAATTACACTTTAGAGGATGGTGAATTTACCAAAGCTGAATTCAATAAATTCATGCCCGATTCGATTGAAGAGATTATCAGGCCAAATGGCAAAACAAAGTCTATTTTCTTTACTGGGAAAGGAGGAGTTGGTAAAACTGTAATTTCTGTAATATCAGCTTTTAAATTTGCTAAAGAAGGATACAAAACATTGCTGCTTACAACCGATCCGGCATCTCACATCGGTGAAGTGCTCGAACAAAATGTTACCGACAAAATTCAGAAAATTGAAGGCGTTGAGAACCTTTGGTCTGTCATTGTCGATCAGGAAAAAGCAACTGAAGAATACAAACAGAGAATTATTGAAGAATCAAAATCAAAATATTCCGAAGATATGATAATTGCAATAAAAGAAGAGCTTGAGTCACCTTGCACTGAAGAGATGGCGGCTTTCGATAAGTTTATGAGTTATGTGGAAAGCGATGATTATGATTTTGTTGTTTTTGATACAGCACCAACCGGACATACACTACGATTACTTGAACTACCTTTTGATTACAGCGACCAGGTTAGTTTAATGGTTACTACGAATGTTAAAAGTCAAAAAGCAAAATCTATTACTCAAAAAAGATTTGACAGAATAATTGCAAAGATGAAAGATCCCAATCAATCTATTTTTGCTTTTGTTGTTTATCCAGAATCAACTCCAGTTATTGAAGCCTATAGAGCAATGCTTGATTTGAAAGACGCCGGAATTCAAACTCAATTTGTGGTTGCAAATCAAGTGCTTGAACCGGAATACTGCACAAATGAATTTTTCATTAAGAGAAGAAAGATGCAGGAAAAATATCTCAATGAAATTAAAGAAAAGTTTCAATTGCCGGTTACGGTAATGCCGCTACTTGAATCGGAAATAAAAGGTATGGAGATGATTCAAAAGGCATCCGAGCTTTTATTCAACAATAAAGTTATAGTATAAACAAAATAAGAGGACACAACAATGGATGACGGAAATTCAGAAGTATATCAGATAGTTAATGAAAGAGTAAAAACTGCAGCTAAAGCACTTGGTAATGCTCTTCTAAAATCTGAAGCATATATAAATTTTATTAAAGCTCGAGACCAATTTAGAATGGATGAAACGGCTAAGGAAGCAGCAAGAGAATACAATGCTGTATTAAATGATTATCAAATGCGTGCTCGCTTTGGAGGAATAACGCCAGATGATGAAACAAAAATTCAAGAAGCACAAAAAGTTGCTCGACAAAATATTGTTCTTGATAATTATTATAAGTCGCAAGAGAACTTAATTGCTTTTTACCAAGAATTGAATGCTTACCTAAGCGATAAATTAAAATTTGATTTTGCATCCCTTGCAAAACCACCAAGTAGCTGCTGCGGATAATATTAAATTGAATTAAACCAAAGAGGAAAAATAATGATAGACACTCAATTAAAATTTATTGCAGATGAATTTATACGTTCTCTTCAATCAATGCCGCAAGTTATAGAGTATTTAGATGCACTGAATAAATATGAGAACGATGAAATAATTACAAGCTTAATGGAAAATTATAATCAGTTATCAATTGATTTTCAAAAAAAACAATATGATGGAACCTTAACGCAAGCTGATATAGCAGAGTTAAGAAAACTTGCTGCCGAAATTCAAAATAATAAACTATATAAAGAACTGATAAAAAAACAAAATAACTTAAAAGAATTACTGCAAGAATGTAATGATATAGTTAGTAACGAAATCTCGATGGATTTTGCAAAGCTTGCAGCTCCTTCATCTTGTTGCTCTTGATAATTCTCTAATTGTAAATGAAGGAAAAATTATATGGACTGGAAAGAACAATATAAAAGTTTTTTATGGATACTTGGTTTCTTTCTATTCGCGTACTTTATGCCGATAGAAAGTGAGTCTTTTAAAGGTGCAATTTTAGCTGCATTTGATCTAGCAAAATGGTACGCACAGGAACACGTTTTGCTCTGCTTAGTCCCGGCTTTTTTTATTGCTGGTGTAATTGCAGTGTTCATTAGTCAGGCAGCAGTTGTAAAATATTTTGGCGCAAAAGCAAAAAAGTGGGTTGCATATCTTGTTGCATCAGTATCAGGTACAATACTAGCCGTTTGCTCTTGCACTGTCTTGCCTTTGTTCTCAAGTATACATAAACGTGGGGCAGGATTAGGACCTGCAATGGCATTTCTTTACTCGGGTCCTGCAATAAATATTTTAGCAATTATTCTTACTGCGCGAATACTTGGACTTGAACTCGGAATTGCACGAGTAATTGGAGCAGTTTCATTTAGTGTAATTATCGGTTTGATTATGGCTTTCATCTACCGGAAGGAGGAAAAAGAAAGAGCTGAAGTACAACTTGCAATGCCGGAAGTTGAGGAACCCAGACCGATATGGCAAACCGCATTGCACTTTTTTATTCTCGTTGCAATTCTTGTTTTTGTTAACTGGGGAAAACCTGCTGATTCAACTGAGGGATTTTGGTACTTTATGTTTGCTAATAAATGGTTTATTACAGCAATTTTCGGAATTGGTTTTGCTCTTTCGATGATTTATATAATCAAAGCAAAAAAACTTTATGTAATACTTGGTACTTTAGCGGTATTTATTTCAGCAATAATTTTTTATCACAATCCAACTATTACTTTTGTTGTGGCGGTAGTTGCAACAACACTGGCTTTAACTTTTACAGAAGGTGAACCAAATCAATGGCTTGGTGAAACATGGGGATTCACAAAACAAATTATGCCACTGCTTGGTGCTGGTGTTTTGGTTGCAGGTTTTCTTCTTGGTTCTGCAGAAGGGAATGGAGGAATAATTCCTAAAGAATGGATTTATACTTTAGTTGGTGGAAATTCATTGTTCTCAAATTTCTTTGCATCAATTACCGGTGCATTTATGTATTTTGCAACTTTAACGGAGATTCCGATTCTTCAAGGTTTGATAAATAATGGAATGGGTAAAGGTCCTGCCCTTGCGCTATTGCTTGCAGGTCCTGCTTTATCATTACCAAATATGCTTGTGATTCGTGGTGTAATAGGCACACAAAAAACTGTAGTTTATGTTTCTCTAGTTGTAATTATGGCAACAATAAGTGGACTTGTTTATGGAGCAATTTTTTAATAACATATTACACAGAGAGCCACAGAGAATACACGGAGAAACACGGAGATAAAATGCAATTTGAAGATTTAACAAATGTTATAATCGGTTGTGCAATTGAAGTTCATAAAGAATTAGGCCCAGGTTTATTAGAATCAGCTTATGAAGAATGTTTAGCTTATGAATTGGTAAAGAGAGGATTGAAAATTGAACGTCAAAAACCGGTCCCGGTTGTTTACAAAGAAATTGAGCTTGAATGTGGATATAGAATTGATATCCTTGTAGAAGATAAAGTTGTATTAGAATTAAAAACAGTCGATGAATTTAATCCTATTCATGAAGCCCAAATATTAACTTATCTAAAATTTGCTCAAAAGAAAGTTGGGCTTTTAATTAATTTCAATGTTCTTCGATTAAAAGACGGAATAAAAAGATTTATTAAATAACTCTGAGGTTCTCCGTGTTATCTCTGTGGTTCTCTGTGTAACTAATTATTAAGGGAGAAAGAATGAAAAAAAGAATCTTAATACTATGCACAGGAAATTCTTGTCGCAGCCAAATGGCAGAAGGATTTCTAAAATCATTTGATCAAGAGCTCGAAGTTTATTCTGCAGGGACAAAACCAGCAGAAAAAATAAATACAAAAGCAATTCAAGTTATGAAAGAAGTCGGGATTGATATTAGTAATGGCATCCCTGAAAATGTAGAAAAATATATAAATCAATCCTTTGACTATGTTATAACTGTTTGTGACAATGCAAAAGAAACCTGTCCGGTTTTTATTGGTAAAGTTGGAAAACAATTGCACATTGGATTTGAAGACCCGGCAGAAGCAAAAGGTACTGAGGAAGAAATTCTTTCAGTATTTAGGAAAGTAAGAGACGAAATCAAAAAAGAATTTTATCAATTTTATCTTAATGAGTTGAAATAACTCTGTGGTTCTCTGTGTCTTCTCTGTTGCTCTCTGTGTAATTTTTTCTTACACGGAGTACCACTGAGGTTTCACGGAGAACCATGAAGAAAAAATATGGAGACATTATGAGTACAGTTTCTAAAAAATTGTCGTTCTTTGACCGTTACTTAACATTATGGATTTTCTTAACAATGTTTTTTGGCGTAGCTGCAGGTTCAATATTTCCTGGCATTGCGAATTTCTGGAATTCATTAAGTAGTGGAACAACAAACATTCCTATTGCAATTGGATTAATATTAATGATGTTTCCTCCCCTTGCAAAAGTAAAGTATGAGGAACTGCCAATAGTTTTTAAAAATGTTAAATTGTTAAGCATATCATTAATCCAAAACTGGATTGTTGGACCGCTTGTAATGTTTTTCCTTGCACTTATTCTTTTACCGGATAAACCAGAAATGGCAATGGGCGTAATTCTTGTCGGCTTAGCACGCTGTATTGCAATGGTTTTGGTTTGGAATGATTTAGCGAGCGGCGACTCAGAACTTGCTGCTGGACTTGTAGCGTTTAATGCAATATTTCAAGTTCTTCTCTATTCTGTTTATGCGTACATTTTTATAACAGTTCTTCCCCCATTGTTTGGAATGCAAGGTGCGCTGGTTGATGTTTCCATCTGGGAAATTGCTGTAACTGTTTTAATTTATCTTGGAATCCCATTTGCCGGCGGCGTATTAACACGTTTAATTTTAGTTAAAAAAAATGGGAAAGAATGGTACCACACAAAATTTATTCCTAAGATTTCAATTCTTACACCAATCGCTTTGCTGTTTACAATCTTTGTTATGTTTTCTTTGAAAGGTGAGAAGATTGTCGAACTCCCTCTTGATGTTCTAAGAGTTGCAATTCCTTACACATTTTATTTTACAATAATGTTTTTTGCTACATTCTTTTTTGTTAAGAGACAAGGTATATCTTATGAAAAAACAACTACGGTTGCATTCACTGCAGGCAGCAATGATTTTGAATTAGCTATTGCGGTAGCAGTTGCTGTATTTGGAATAAATTCGCCGGCGGCATTTGCAACTGTAATAGGTCCTTTGGTAGAAGTACCGGTTTTAATTTCACTTGTTAATGTCGCTTTATGGTTTAAGAAAAGATATTTTGATTTAAAAAGTGGAATAGTTTCAGAACAAATAAAATAATAGAGCAATTAATATGGCACGGTTATCAACAAAAGATAAAGAAAAACCCTTTATTTTAATCGGCGCTGCGGTGCTTGGAATTATTATCCAAAATATTTTAAATAGTGATTTCCCCTGGATGACCTACATAGTTGAAATAGGGGTATTCTTTGTTATACTTGCAGTAATGCTACCGGTTGAGATAAAAGATGTTGGCAGTGCATTCAAAAAGATTAAACCAACAATACTTGCCATCATTGTAAATTTCATTATTATTCCACTCTTTTCGTGGTCAATGGGTTGGCTTATTTTGAAAAACTACCCAGACTTTTGGGTTGGAGCTATTCTGTATACTCTTACACCTTGTATTGGCTGGTATCTCATATTTACCGATATTGCTAAAGGTGATGTTGCCTGGGGCATTTCTCTATTGCCGTGGAATATAACACTCCAAATTATTTTAATGCCTTTGTATCTTTATTTTCTTATTGGCAAAGTTATACCCGTAGATTTTTCTGCGTTGATTAGAAGTGTCGTATTATTTCTTGTTGCTCCTTTTGTTTTGGGCTACATAATTCAAAAATACATAATAAAGAAAAAAGGTAGAGATTATTTCTTTGGCAACTTTAAATCTGCTTTAAGTGAAGTTAAACTCTGGGCTTTAGTAATAGTTATTCTAAGTATGTTCATATCACAAAAATCACTCGCGCTTTCTGAAATAAATAAAGTAGGTATACTCATAATTTTTCTAATAATCTTTTTCTTTGTGCTTTTCTTGCTTGCCGTTTTTATTGGGAAAGCATTCAGGCTCGGTTACGCCGATACAGTAACAATGGCATTTACAACAACTGCGCGTAACTCGGAGGCAGTAATTGGTGTGGCAGTTGCTGCTTTCCCGGGTCATCCATTGGTTTATATGGCAATTATTCTGGGACCAATAGTTGAACTGCCATTACTTTTGGTTATCGCAAAAATTATAATGCAATTCAGAAAATTTTTGGAAAATAATAGAGAGGCAATACCTTCGACTGATATGAAATAATGTAATTATTTAAGGAGAATAAAAATGTTTAAGAAAATATTATTTGCCACAGATATTTCCAAAGCATCGGATGCTGTTCTAACTTGTGGAAGTGGGTTGAAAAATCTTGGGGCAGAAGAAGTAATTTTATTCTACGCTCTTGGCGTAAGGCATATCGAATCTTTAAAATATGTATTAAAAGATTTGGCTGAGCCGGCATTGCTTCGTCAAAAGAAAATGTTGGAAGATCAGGGATTAAATGTAAAACTGGAAATAGCTCCGGGAATTCCATCTGAAGAAATAAATAAATATGCTGAAACACATAATATTTCTTTAATTGTAATTGGAACTCATGGTGAATCAGCAGCGCAACATATTTTATTTAGAATAGGCGGAGTTACCTCTGAGGTTTTGCACAGTCACAAAAAACCTCTTCTTGTTGTAAGAACATTTGTTACTGAGGACGAAAAAGGTGAAAAGTGTGTTGAAGCTTCTTGTATGGATTTCAGAAAAAGAATTTTATATCCTACAGATTTTTCTGATACTTCTTTCAGAGCATTAACCTATCTTGAAAAATTAGTAGAAAGTGGTGCAAAAAAAATTACGCTCTTTCATGTTCAGGATAAAACAAAAATTGACAGACATCTTAAAGACAAATTAGAAGAGTTTAACAGAATTGACACTGAAAGACTTAAAATGTATAAAAAAGTTTTGATGGAAAAAGGTGCTGAAGATGTTCAAATCAAAATTCCTTATGGCATTCCAACAAAGGAAATTTTAGAAGAGGCAAAAAAAGATTACTCACTTATAGTTATGGGAAGTCAGGGTCGTGGATTTGTTGAAGAAATATTTGTAGGAAGTGTTAGTCATAATGTTGTACGTAATGCAAATATCTCAGTGCTCTTGGTTCCAGCTTTAAGATAAAACACTAAAAGAGTTGTCATTCCCGCAAAATCGGGAATCTATTAAAAATAATGAATAAAAAATTCGACATAAAAATATTTGTTATGCCCGTTGGCGCTTGCAGCTACGAAAAAACCTGGCAGTATGCGGTTGATTTGATTTCTAAAAAATTAAAAGAACGTTTGGGAAATGTTTTTGAAATAAAATTGATAGAAATCTTTTCGCCCGAATCCTTTTCTTACAAAAAAATTATGGAAGAAATTCAAAACGAAAAACTCCAAACTCCGTTAGTAACGCTTAATGGAAAAATAATTCAATCCGGTGGAAAATTATCTGAGAGAAATTTAAGACTGGAAATTGAAAAATTAGTGGAAAAATAAGAATGATACCTGAAGAAATTCTTAAAGAAAAAAAATCATTTGCGATTGTTGGTGCTTCAAATGAAATGATGAAATACGGTTACGAGCTTGTTTGTGTGTTTCAAGATTATGGTTTCAAAATATTTCCCATTAACCCGAAGTATGATGAGATTGAAGGAATTAAATGTTATCCTTCATTAAAAGAATTACCGGAAAGACCTGATGTTGTTTTAACTGCTTTAGCTCCTAAAAACACTCTTAATGTAATTTCAGATGTAAAAGAAATTGGTGTCGATAAAATATGGTTTCCTCCAAATTGTTATGATGATAATTCCATTAAAAAAGCGGAAGAATTAAAGCTCGATTATGTTTGTAATGTTTGTCCAATTGGAATTTTGAGAAGGATATTTTCTCAAAGTTGATAATGAATAAGCAAAAAAATACAGGATTTTGACCTTTGATAATATGCAACTTATGGCATATATTTGGATTGTTAAAAGGAGAATTAAAATGGAAAACAAGATGTCAGAAATACTTTCGGCAATCTCACATCCTAATAGGATAAGAATTTTAAAAGCTCTTAAGCAAGAAGGTGTTCTTTGCGGATGTGAAATTCTGCCTATACTTGGATTAGAACAGTCGAATTTATCCAGACATTTAAGTACTCTGGTCAAAGCAGGTGTCCTAATTGCATGGAAGGATGGTGTTAGAATGAATTACAAAATTGCTGATGAGAGGATTTTTGATATCCTAAATCTTGCAGAACAAATAGTTAATAAAAAAGAAAAAATTAATGATTTTATAAAGACATAAATTTTTTTAAGTAAATATATGAGTATATGCTCATATATTCATAATATTAAATTAAAATAATTCTCACAAAAAAATTATGGAGGATTAAGTATGAACAACGAAGCAAAATCTACGCAACATGTTAAAAAGGCAATCTTAATGTGCACATGCAGTTTCGCTTGCCCAAGTATGAAAGACATAAATTTCGGTGAATTATCCGAAAGAATTCGTTTAGAATTGCCGCATGACTACATGCTTTTGCATCCAAGATTATGCGAAGAAAACGGCGAGAATCTTTTAGCGGATTTGCTGAAAGATAATGTGCTTTATGTTACGCCTGCATGCAAAGAGGAAAAACAGAAAAAACTTTTGCGCGACGGTTTCGAAAAAGCCGGCGTTAAAATGGACAACAATTGGAAACCTGTTTCAATATCATTTAAGAATACGGAAACTGCATTTAACGACATTAAAAAAGCTTTAGAGGAGGTTTAAAATGGCTGGCAGAGATTATATGGGAATTCCTCGTGAAGAAATTCCTTGGTACCCAACTATAAATGCTGATTTATGTAATAGTTGTGGTTCCTGTCTGGATTTTTGCAGCAATAATGTATTCGCGCAGGGTGAACTTCATATGGAAGTGGCTAACCCTTATAATTGTGTGGTTGGCTGTTCAGCATGCGCTAATGAATGTGAGACCGGCGCTTTGTCTTTTCCAAGCAAAGAAGAATTAGTTAAAAAATTACACGAGCTACGTGACAAATATAAGACTACAGTTTAAATATTTTTTTAATATGTAATGAAGTAGGTTTTAAAATGAAAAACATAGAAGAAAGAAAAATATCATTCATTGGCGGCGGAATAATTGCTGAGGTTTTCATTAAGCGTTTAATTGAAAGTGGATTTGTTTTTCAAAATAACATTATGGTTTCAGATGTTAAGCCAGAGCGACTCGATTATTTAAAAGAAAGTTATTGCGTCCAGGTAACAAACAATAACAGCGAATCCGCCGCTTTTGGCGATTTTGTATTTCTTGCTGTGCCGCCTTCGCAGGTAAAAGTAGTTTTATCAGAAAATTGTAAAGACCTGCGTAAAGATCAAATATTGATTTCACTTGCTGCTGCTATTCCCATCTGGTTGATTGATAGCGTTCTATGTAAAGAAATAGGAATCGTTAGAGTAATTCCGAATATACCATCACAAATTGGAAAAGGTGTGAATCCATATTGTATCGGAAAATTTACAACCAAAGAACAATCTGAAGATGTAAAAAAACTACTTGAGATTTTTGGTGATGCTATTTTAGTAGATGAAAGTAAAATGAACATTGCAACTGCAATAACAGCCGTTGGACCGACATACTGGTTCCCGGCAGTGAAATCATTACTCGATTTTGCAAAAGCCAAAGGATTAGATAAAGAACTTGGTTATAAACTTGTTGCTAAAACAATGCAGGGTACAGCAGAATTAATTTTAAATACTTTGAAAGATCCGGAAGAACTAAAATTGATGATTGCAACAAGAACAATTGATGAAGAAAAAGTTAAAAACATTTTTTATGAAGCCGTTAACAAAGCTTATGAAAAAATAGAAGCAAGCGAGAAGAAATTGACGGAATAAAATGTTATCCATTTTGATGCAAAAAAGATTTATAGGAAAGACCTATGAAAACCTTTAACGAAATAAATAAAATATTAGTAGAATCAGTTGGACTTACAAGCCTACCAGTTGGCTTAAAATTTTACAAAACTATTCCAACTAATGGTTATAAAATTGCAGAAGACCACAGACTCTGCCAGTTAGTAATGCGAGCACGCAATGGAGAAAATCTAATTCTTACTAAAGATGAAATTTCTTGTCCCGCCGCTGCAGCGGCTTTAGGATTCAAGCCGTTGCCCAAAAATTTGCAAGACGGGACCATGCTTCAAGGATACGGAATATTCAGAGATAAAGAATCAGCAATCAAAGTTATGAATGAAATGCCTCGCCTCGAAATGGGGATTTATGAAGCTGTTGCCGCAAAACCCTTAAAAGATTGGGACGAAAACCCGGATGTGATTGTAATTGAAGATGAAGTTGAAAAACTGATGTGGATTGCTCTTGCATATTTAAATGAAGAAGGCGGAAGATTAAATATGAGCACAAGCATTTTGCAGGCGGTTTGTGTGGATTCTGTTGTGCTTCCTTACAAGTCTCAAAAAATAAATATGAGTTTCGGATGTTACGGCTGCCGAGATGCTACTGATGCAAAACCAAGCGAGGCAATTCTCGGTATCCCATTTGCCAAACTTGATATGACAGCGGAAAACTTAAAATATCTGAAATCAAAAGCGATTGACAGATCACGCGCAAAGCAAGTGTATCAAGCTTTCTCAAAAAGAGTAGAGGAAAAACAAAATATTCATCATCAAGTGAGGTAAGATTTCTTATGGAAACGGTAATAATAGATAACGAAATAATAAAACCTTCATTAGCGGATTTAATAAAAGCAAGCTTATACGTTGGCGCAACCGCTTACGGCGGGCTTGCAATGACAGCTCAACTGAAAAGAAAATTTGTTGAAGAAAAAAAGTGGATTAGCGAGAAAGATTTCTTAGACGCTTTGGGTTTTTCGCAAATTCTGCCAGGCGCCACATTCGTTACATTGATGGCTTACATGGGTTACAGAATAAACAAAATTATCGGCGCGTTGATTGTGCCGTTCTTTTTTATTCTACCAACTTTCTTTGCAATTGTAATGTTATCATACGGATATTTCCATTTCGCCGGCATACCATATGTTGTTAAAGTTTTTGCCGGACTCGGCGCTATGGTTGTCGCGCTTCTAATCAATGCGGTTTTTACTGTGGGGAAATCTGTCTTTCCCAAACTCACGTTTAAGTATTATAAAGGTTTTCTGATTGCCGCATTTGTGTTTGCATCTGCATTCTGGCTAAAGATTGGAATGATCTATTTAGTAATTGCAGCAGGCGTATTAGGTTTTTTATTCTATTATTTCACCGGAGAATTTGAAGGTGTTGAAGAACATAAACAGACTGCACTTAAGGTGAATAAATCTACTTCAACTTTATATGTTAGTTTAGTGAAGTATGGTTTATTAACAACAATTATAGTGGCTGCAATTTCGATTTTATTATTGTTTCCGCAGCTTGGCGAAATCTTTGTTTCTTTTTTCAAGATTGGGTTGTTTTCCTTTGGCGGCTACAGTTCATTGCCATTGATGCAGCACGAAACAATAGATATTCATCATTGGCTAACCTTAAAAGAATTTAGCGACGGAATAGCTATGGGACAAATAACGCCCGGTCCAATTTTGATCACTGCGGCGTTTATCGGTTTTAAGGTTGCCGGTATTATTGGCGCAACAATCACAACGGTTGCAATATTTTCACCATCAATCATACTTATAATTCTTTTATACGAACTGCACGGAAAAATTACAAAACTGCCCACGGTTAAAGTGTTTGTTAAAGGAATTCTTGCAGGATTTATCGGACTTCTTATTTACATAACAATCAGTTTGGGAGTAGTTTCATTAAATAACTGGCAGACGTGGTTGGTTTTTGTTTTATCGGCAATTGCACTTATAAAATTTAAGATAGATCCGTTATGGATAATACTTTCTACAATAGTTGTTTCATTAATTATTTTATGAATTTTTATGGAATCATTAAAATGAAAAAAGTTATTTATTTTTTAATAATAACTTTAATACTGGGCGGTTCAGCTTTTTCGCAGACAAAGCAATATAATTTGAATGAACTTGTTAATATTGCTTTCCAAAATAATCCGCAGTTAAAGGCGAATGAGAAAACTATCCAAGCAGGATTAAAGCAAATTGATTATTTGGATAAAGATTACCTTCCGCAAATCTTTTTTGATTTGAATATTTCACGCTGGGATTGGGTAATGCCCAATAAACAAAAATATCTTGGCAATTCATTAAACGATCTTTACGCTGCGTTTAGAGTGAATCAGCTAATTTATGATTGGAATAAAAATTCGCTTCAGAAAGAATATGCAGATAAGTCTACTGATGTGGATAGAAACTTTACGAGAAAATTACGTCAAGCGTTTTCTTATTCGATTACAAAAAGTTATTTGGAATTATTGAAGGCAAAGCGAACAGTCCAAATTCAGGAAGAAGCTATCAATCAATTAAAAGACCATCTTAAAAATGCTGAAGCCCTTTACAGCATTGGCAAAGTTTCTAACCTTGATGTAATTAAAGCACAAGTTCAAATTGAAGTTGCGCTCGATGAACTTGCAAAAGCAAAGAATCAACTTGAAGTACAAAAAAATAACATAAATGTAATCTGCGGTAATGTTCTTGGTGAATCCTTCGATGTTGTTGATAACATTGATGAATTGTGGAAAGAGTATTCGAGTAAAAGTTTCAGCATCGATGAACTTAATAATATTTTGATTGCAAAACATCCCGACCTTGAAAATATCCGAACCCAAAAAGAATTAAGAAGCAAAGAAGTTGAATTATTCAACAAAGAATATTATCCGAACTTTTATGCTTTTGGAATTACAAACGTTGAGGATAGTAAAATTCCAATGGACCATTTCAATTGGAATGTTGGTGTAACAGTTTCATACTCGCTCCCATTTTTTAAGGGGTCTAATTTTCAAGAAAAGATTGAGCAATCAAAAATCAGAATTGATGCGCTGCAGGAGAATGAGAAAGCAATTCTCCAACAGCTTGAAACAAACGTAAAAAATAATCTCGTTAAACTGGAGGATATTAAAAACAGATTAAGCGGCACACAAAAAATTGTAAAACTCGCTGAGGAAAGTTTAACTACTGCTAATTTGAAGTACAACATAGGTAAAGGCAGCAGTCTCGATGTGCTTGATGCTGAAACAGTTTTAACGACTGCAAAACTTAATTTGAATCAGATTGTAATAGATTATCTATCAACAATAGCAGAACTTAACTACAACATTGGAAGTGATGAAATACCTTTTAAATAGTTGTGTCATCCCGAAACAATCTCATAAAATTGAAGAGATTGCTTCGCTTGCAATGACAAAAAAGAATTGACATTGCGAGTGAGGAACGACCGAAGCAATCACATCAAGAAAACAGATTGCTTTACTCGAAAACTCGTTCGCAATGACGAATATGAGAAAGAAATTAAATAAAGGAATCATTTATGAAAAAAATATTAATATCAACCATATCTTTAATGATTTTGTTTATTGGCTGTTCCAAAGAAGAAAAAACTGAAAAGCCAAAACCCAAAGCCCCGCTTGTTAAAGTTGAGGAGTTAAAGTATACGCCAATTTCAAAATCAATTAAGCTTCCCGGTACTGTCGAAGCGAAAGTGATGACAACCGTTGTAGCTCCTTCTGATGGATTTATCGAACAGCTTAATGTTCAGGAAAATCAATTTGTAAAGAAAGAAAAAGTGCTGGCTGTGATTGCTTCTCAGGAACGTACTTCACTTGTTTCTCAAGCCAAAAATAAGATTGAAGAATTGAAAACAAAGCTTGAAAAAACTTCAACAAACAGCACTGAATATTCTCAATTGAATTCACAGCTTGAGCAGGCGAAAAAGGAATTAGAATATGCCGATAAATTATTTCTCGGTATTCCGGTAATCTCTCCTTTAAGCGGAACGGTTACACAAAAATTTATCGAAGCCGGAAGCGCAGTAACTGCAAAGCAAAATCTTTTTACAATTGTCGATTTTAATTCGCTGATTATTAAAACATCCGTATCGGAAGATTTGTTTTCTAAAATTAAAATTGGCAACAAGTTAAAAGTAAAATTCAATGCATTCCCCGAAAAGGATTTTTATGCAGTTGTAACATTAAAGTATCAGCAAATTGATCCCGTGACAAGAAATTTTCCCGTTGAACTAAAACTAATCAACAGCACAAAAGAAATCACGCCGGGAATGATGGCTGAACTTGAGCTTGTAACTGATAAAAATGATAAAGCGTTAACCGTTCCGAATGATGTTTTCATTGTTAATCAAAAAGGCGAAAAGTTAGTTTATGTTGTTAAAGATACCGTTGCGCATCAAAAAATTGTTTCTACCGGAATATCAAATGAAAAAATTACAGAAATTGTCTCCGGCTTAAATGAAGGAGAGAAAGTTGTTGTAATGGGACAGGAGCTTTTGAAAGATGGGATTAAAGTAATGGTTCAAAAACCAGCAGGTAAGATGAAAAAGGAAAACAAGTAGAAATGTTTTGTCGCATTAATATTGCACTCCTACGGAGTGCTGGTGTTTTGGGATTGAATATATCTATAAATATAACGCTCCTACGGAGCTTTCTTTGAAAACGAATTAAATAATTGCGATTGGTGTAATAGCAAATCAGTAAATTTAATTGCGAAGGAATCAAATAATTGCAGAAAATATTGATAGAGAAAAAGAGGTCAACAACCAAAAATAATTTCGAAGGAATTAAATAATTGTAGAGAAAAGCAATGAACGTAGCAAATGATTCCGTTAGGAATCAAATAATTGTAGTAGAAAAAAATGATTTAGAAAACCGAACTCCTTTAGGAGTTCAATAAAAAGGATTGATTAATAATTTTTATTCTTTTAACAAAAAGGTAAAAATATGGCAAACACATATACGCAATTGTATATCCATCTGGTATTTGCTGTAAAACATAGAGACAGGTTAATTCTTTCTACATTTAAAGATGAACTAATGAAATACATTACCGGAATTATTCAGAGCAAAGGGAATAAACTGCTTGCAATAAATACAATGCCAGATCATTGCCATATTTTTCTGGGGTTGAACCCAAAGAATGCAATCTCTGAATTGGTTAAGGATATCAAGTTAGCCTCAGGTGATTTTATAAACGATAAAAAATGGCTCAAAGGAAAATTCCATTGGCAAGAAGGATATGGCGCTTTTTCATATTCTCATTCACAGATTGATAATGTTATAAAATATATTCTCAATCAGGAAAAACATCATAAAAAGTTATCATTCAAAGAAGAATACAAAAAAATATTAACATCATTTAATGTTGAGTATCAGGATGCATTTTTGTTCGACTGGTTTGATGATATAAAATATTAAATGAAAACTAATAATTAAAATAATATTAAGTGACAATAAAATATGAGCTTAGAAGAAAAACAGAAGAAATCATCAGTTCCACAAGGTGGACTTTCTTATCACGCAATTAAAAGACCGGCAACAATTATCATTTTAATGATTGCGATTGTTGTGGTTGGAATTCTCGGATATACACAACTTGCAACCAATCTTTTGCCGGATATAACCTATCCTATGGTTAAGGTTTATGTAACCTGGCGAGGAGCTACACCAGAAGAAATTGAAGATAATATTGCAACGGTTATTGAACGCAAAGTTGCAACGGTCGATAACCTTGATTATATGGAGAGTCAATGCACGGAAGGTTTATATGCACTTCAGGTAAATTTCACGTACAATGCTGATCGTGATATTGCATATCAGGATGTCCTTTCAAAACTCGGGCAGGTACGAAAAAATTTGCCGAAAGATGCTGAAGAACCACTTGTCTTCAAAGCCGATCCTTCGCAATTGCCGGTAATGGATTTGCTTATCACTTCCGATCAAATGGATTTGACAAAACTAAGAACCTATGTTGAAAATGAACTTCAAGATCAATTCACTTCGATTGAAGGAACAGCGGGAACAGAAATTACAGGTGGACTTAAAAGAGAAATTCGTGTTCATATTGATCCGGTAAAATTGCAAGGATACGGATTATCTGTTGATAAAGTCGCACAAAGATTGAAAGATGAAAACCTTGAACTTCTTGGTGGAAGAGTAACATCTGCAAGAAGAGATTATATCGTTAGAACAGTTGGTGAGTTTTCTAATGTTGATGAAATTGGGAACTTGATAATTTCAAAAGGTAAGAATGAGGGGTTAGTTCTATTAAAAGATGTTGCAGATGTCAAAGATGCTTATGCAGTTCAGCGAATAAAAAATAAATTGAATCAGGTTGAAGGCGTTAAACTTTCTGTCTTTAAACAAACCGGAGCGAATACTGTTGAGGTATCAGACTTAATAGCGAAAAAACTTAAAGAGTTAAAAACAATCATTCCGCCTTCAATAAATCTTGATATTATTTATGACCAGGCAGATTATATTCGTGCTGCAGTTGCGGGAGTTCGAGATGCGGCTTTAATTGCGGCTTTGCTTGTTGTGATTGTAACAGCATTCTTTTTAACGGGCTGGAAAAGAGTTTTAATCGTTTCTCTCACACTTCCGGTAACTTTGCTTGGCACTTTCTTTTTTATGCAGCTACTGAATTTTTCAATCAACATTTTTACGCTTGGCGGCTTGGTTGTTGCAATCACAGTTCTGCTTGATAATTGTATTGTTGTTCTTGAAAACATAACCCGTATTCAGGAAGAAGAACCGGAAGAGCTTCATCCAGTGCAAAAAGGCGCAACGCAAGTAAGCGGTGCAGTGCTTACAGCAACTCTAACATTTATCGCTTTGTTCCTTCCATTCCTTTTAGTTCCGGGTTTGGTTTCCCTTTTATTTAGAGAGTTGATTATCACCGTTGCAATTACGATTACATTATCATTGATCGTTGCGTTAACATTAACGCCAACATTAACTTCACTTTTCTTTAAAGAAGGTAAACCGGTTCACATTAAAAAAGGAATTATTTCAAAACTTGCCGATGGAATTATAGCATTAATCATCAAACCATATAAACCAATTTTACGGTGGGTGTTAAAGTTCCGCTGGATTGTAATGCTTTTGACGCTTGGATTGTTTTTTGTCGGATTAATTTTCTTAAATAAAATCGGCTCTGAATTTCTCCCGAAAGCAGACGACGGTTTAATCACAATCAAACTAAAAATGCCAACCGGTTCTTCGATGGAAGAAACGCATAAAGTAATTTCTCAAGTAGAAAACTTTGTAAAACATCAGCCATACATTGAAAAATACTCATCACTTTCCGGCGGTAAAATTTGGGGACTTGTAACTTATGAAATTGCCAACGAAGGAGAAGTGAACATTCAACTTGTTAAACCATCAAAACGACCAATGACTACTGATGAATATGTTGAATGGCTTACTCCACTGGTACAACAAAATATAAAATTCCCAGGTTTGAAGATGAAAGTATTTCACACAAAGCTGAAAGGAATAAAACAGACCGGAGAGTTTGATATTGAAGTTGAAGTAATTGCCCCAAGAAGCGAACCAATTGGCAATATTTATGAAAATGCAACACGAGTTTCCGGATTGCTAAAACAAGTTGACGGGCTTACCGGCATTGATGTTTCAATAGATATTACAAAACCGGAATATCAAATATTTGTAGATAGAACAAAAGCAATTGATCAGGGATTAAGTGTAAATCAAGTTGCTAACACAATTAAATCGAGTATTGACGGAAACGTCCCTACGCAGTTTAAAGAGAAAGGTTATTACTATCCAATACGAATTGTAGTTGATGAAACAGATATTAAAAGCATAAGCGATGTTGAGAATCTTTCTGTTTATCCAAACAACGGAAGCAAGATAAGATTAAACACAATTGCAAAAGTTGAGCAGCGTTCGGGTCCACTTGAAATTGACAGAAAAGACCAGAACAGGGTTATTAAAGCAACAGCAAATGTTCAAGGAAGAACTGTAGGCGAAGCAACAGCAGATGTTCAAAAATTGTTGAGCACATTTACTTTACCGGCTGGTTATAAAATTAATTTTGGTGGGCAATCGCAAATGCTGAGAGAGAATTTCAACACGATGATTATCATTCTTCTGATCGCAATGTTTTTTGCATACGTAGTTTTGGTGATAAACTTTGAAGATTTTATTAAGCCATTCATAATTCTTATTCGTGTCCCGCTTTCACTGATTGGCGTTTCGTATGCTCTCTATTTAACTAATCAACCGATTGGCGTTACGGTTATGATTGGTTTTATCATTCTTGCGGGAATTGAAATCAATCAAGGCGTAATTCTGATAACGTTTATTGATCAATTGCGTGAACAAGGAATGAGTTTGATTGAGGCAATTCAAAAAGCGGCGGTTGTTCGACTGCGACCAATTTTGATGACGGATATTGTTGGCATTATCGGTTTGCTTCCGCTTGCTTTAAGCATTGGCGAAGGAACAGAATTATTAAAGCCAATGGCCATTGCTGTTATTGGTGGTTTAGTATTCGGATTATTACTTGTATTTCTCTTTTTGCCGTCGCTTTATTACATTTTTGAAAAGAGAAAAGAAAAAAAGGCCGTTGCTAAAAGCGTGGTGATTCGTGAATAGTCATTGCGAGTCGCGACTTGTCAGGACGAAGCAATTCAAAACAATTCAAGGGATTGCTTCACTTCGCTCGCAATGACTTTGACAGCAATGTCATTGCGAGGGAGGAACGACCGAAGCAATCTCTTATGTAGTAGTAGATTACTTCGCTGCGCTCGTAATGACAGGTTAAGAGTAATGAACAATAATAAACTATAATTATAATTTAATGGAGTAAAATAATGTTAGCTAAAAAATTCTTTTTTGTTCTATTCTTGTTCGCAATAAGCAGTTTTGTATTTGCACAAACTAAGTCATTTGATGAAGAAATTGCGCCGTGGCATAAAAAAGCCGTTATGACTTGTGGTATGCTTCGAAATATGGATAATTTTGATCAGAAAAAATTCATTAAGAATCTTGATGAGCTTGAAGCGGAATTAAAAGCAATATCCGAAAAATATTTAAATAATCCTCCGGCAGAATATGCAAAAGATCCACAATGGAAAACATATCTGGAAGATTTAATGGATAATACAAATGTTATTCGTGAGAGAATTGAAAAGAAGCAATATCGACTTGCACAAAAATATTGCCCGTTCTATTGTATGACATTCGGAAAGATGCACAGAAACAACGGCAGAACAGATTTGACGGATGTAATGTTTTCCTGGAGAGCAGAAATAAAAAATGCAATGGATATGTTTGTCACTGGAAATTATGAAGGCGCAAAAAATCATCTTGAAATGGTTGACAGAATGTATGGCAAATTAAAATCATATCAACAAAAAAAGAACGATGCAAAGTATAATGAGTTATTTGCACCTGTCGAGGAATCAGTAAAAGAGTGGAAAGACGGCGTTGAAAATAAAAATATCGAAAAAGCCAAAACAAACTTTGATAAGTTTATGAATGAGTTTGGTAAACCGTATATTTATACATTATAATTAAACTCAGTGATTCTCTGTGTATACTCCGTGGTTCTCTGTGTAATAAAAATTAGTTACACGGAGAGGCACGGAGGAATCACGGAGTTACACGGAGTAAAATGGAGGAAAAATTTATTATGGCAAAAGATTTATCAACACAGTTATGGCACGGAATAAAGAGAAAAGAGATTCCTTGGTATCCAACAATTAACGCCGAAAAATGTATCGGCTGTGAACTCTGCTATGTTAGCTGCGGACGTGAAGTATTTGAATATAACGAAACGACTCACAAAGCAACGGTTGAAAGAAATTACAATTGTATGGTTGGATGTTCGACTTGCTCGACTGTTTGTCCAACAGAAGCAATTACTTTTCCAGGTCGTGATTTAATATGGAAATTCGAGAAAGAGTATAAGATATTTAAAGAAGTAAGAAGAGAAGGGAAAGAAAAACGTGAGAAGAAAAAAATTCTGGAAGAAAGAACAAAGGCTGAAGCTGCACTGGCAAAATTAACAACAAGAATTAAATTTGAATTAGCCGGACAATTTGGAGAAAAAGGATTGCCGAAAATTCTGAGAGAGATGATTGCCGCTCGTCCGTTTGATGTTGTAAACTTCCAGATGCAGGTGCCAACTATGAAAGGTGCAGATGAAGGGGCTCCTTGTTATTCTTCATTTGAAATTGTTTCTACTGAACAGAAAGATATATCAGAATTTGCAAGTGAAGTAAGAAATTTGATTAAAGAAAAAGGAATTGTGTTAGTAAGTGAAACTAAATTGTAATATAATTCGGTGGTTCTCTGTGTCTACTCCTTGTTTCTCCGTTTAATAAAGAAAAGGTACACAGAGAGCCACAGAGAAATCACGGAGTTAAACGGAGAAATATTAACAAGTGTTTTGAGACTGCTTCATTTCACTTGCCATAACAAAACATTAGATATAGACGAAGTCGATGAAGCAATCTCAAAATTAAAAGATTATTTTCCATCATTCGTAATGACTGTAACTAAATAGATTAAAAACAAAAAGGATAAAAAATGAACTGGTTAAAAAATCTTGATGAAGCAAAAGAAGAATCATTAAAATCTCACAAATTGATTCT
Organism: Melioribacteraceae bacterium 4301-Me; assembly: GCA_041538185.1. Classification (NCBI taxonomy): domain Bacteria; kingdom Pseudomonadati; phylum Ignavibacteriota; class Ignavibacteria; order Ignavibacteriales; family Melioribacteraceae; genus Pyranulibacter; species Pyranulibacter aquaticus. The sequence goes on from JBGORM010000001.1 coordinate 160,620, forward strand.
TCTTCAATTTGAAATGGACGGCTGTGGTGGATGCAAAAAACTTGAAGCCACAACTTATAAAGACAAGAAGGTAATTGAAGAAATTAATGAATGGTTTGTGCTGTTAAAACAAGATTTAATCAAAGATAGAGAAGTTAGAAAAATGCTCGGAGCTTATTGGACTCCCGCTTTTTATTTTCTTGATCAAAATGGAAATTCATACTTTCATTTTAACGGTTATTTGCCGGCTGACGAATTCAGAGCAATGATACGATTAGGAATTGCAGAAACAATAATGCCTCGCGGCAGATATGATGATATAATTAAAATTATTGATAAAAATATTGACGATTTAGTTAATACATCTTTTTATCCAAAACTTTTAGTTGTCAGAGAAACAGCTCGTTATATCAAAATAAAAGATAATTCACAGTTAAGAAAAACCTTAAAAGAAATACAGAAAACGCATCCTCAATCAACAGAAGCAAAAATGTATTTCTGGGATGAATAAGAAAAATAATCTCTGTGGTTCTCTGTGTTTTCTCTGATGTTCTCTGTGTAACTTAAGAATATTACACAGAGAGCCACAGAGACAATCGGAGAACAACTGAGAAAAACCAATTAGAGGAACAATGAAAGTACAACTTGAATTTCAATATTTTGAAGGATGTCCAAATTACTTAAAAATGCAAAACAATCTTTATGAAGCTATTAAGGGTTTGGCAGATAAAATTGATTAAAAAAGTTCTGGTGGAAGATGAAGTAAGCAGCAAAGCAATTAGGATTTCGTTGTTAACCAACTTTATTAATACACTGTGAGGATGTTGAAGGGGTTCCGGCATCAAAAGAATCAATGCTTTCTTGCAGATTTTATCCAAATGGAATTTCAACATTAGAAATAATGAGAGAAATGATTATTCAAAAATAAAATAAGGAGGAGAACGAATAATATGATATTAGTCAAAATTCTGGGTCCCGGCTGTTCAAAATGCCGCTCGCTTGAGAAAAAAGTAAGAGAACTAATTGAAAAGAATAACATTCCTGCGGAAGTTTTAAAAGTGGAAGATATTAACGAAATGATGAGTTATGGAATAATGATGACACCGGGATTGGTTATCAACGAACAGGTGAAAAGTTATGGTATAATTCCTAAAGATGAACAAATTCTTAAATGGTTAAAAGAGGGAGAATAAAATGAAAAAAATAATTTCAAAATCCTCACTCTTAGCTTTTTTACTGCTGATATTATCCACAACACTATTATCACAGAGTAAAGAAGTAAAACCAAAAGTAACATTTATTGAATTGGGTTCAGTTAATTGTATACCATGTAAAATGATGCAGCCTGTTATGAAAAATATAGAGAAAAAATATGGTGAACAAATAAGAGTTATTTTTTATGATGTATGGACTAAAGAACAAAGACCATATGCCGAGAAGTATGGAATCAAACTAATTCCAACACAAGTATTTTTAGATGAGAATGGAAAAGAGTTTCACCGTCACGAAGGATTTTATCCGGAAGCAGAAATAGATAAGGTGCTGCAATCAAAAGGATTAAAACCAAAAAAATGGTAAATGTCATTCTCGTGTAAATCTACCTGTCGGCAGACAGGCGGGAATCCAGAAGCAAGGAATAAAATATGAGAAACAATAAAATGGATACCCGCTTTCGCGGGTATGACAGAAAAGACTAAATGTCATACCCGTGTAAATCTACCTGTCGGCAGACAGGCGGGAATCCAAAAAAGAGCGGAAAAATGGATTTTCGATTTCATAGGTATAAAAAAAGGAAATGAAAACAAATGCTAGATAATATTTTTACTACACTTTACGAAGCAATGAATGGTGCTGTTTGGATTGCCGTTCTTGCTTCTTTTTCATGGGGAGTTTTATCTATACTTCTTTCACCGTGTCATCTTTCCAGCATTCCACTTATTGTGGGATATATTACATCTCAGGGAAAAATTTCTGTTAAACGTACCTTTTACATCTCACTTGTTTTTGCTTTGGGAATTTTAATAACAATTGCTTTAATAGGAATTATTACTGCTTCATTAGGGAGACTAATGGGCGATGTTGGCACAATCGGAAATTATATTGTTGCAGGAATCTTCTTTTTAGTTGGATTTTACTTACTCGACATAATCAAAATTGATTGGAATAGTGTGGGACTAAGACAAACGAAAGCAAAAGGATTACTGGCTGCTTTAATATTGGGTTTGATTTTTGGAATCGCACTTGGTCCCTGTACTTTTGCATATATGGCTCCGGTGCTTGGTATCGTTTTTAATTTAGCACAATCAAATTTCTTAATCGCCGTAGTTTTATTACTTGCATTTGGTGCAGGTCATTGCTCGGTTATAGTTGGAGCAGGTACACTTATTGGAAAGGTACAAAAATACCTAATCTGGAGTGGGGGATCCAAGGTAATCCCGGTAATTAGAAAGACATGTGGATTATTAGTTATATTTGCTGGAATTTATTTGATGATGTAATTTTTTGGGAGGATACATCTACTTAATTCTTAGCTGTATCAAAAGTACTTGATTGTTAAAATAAATTATATATTTTTGTAAGTAATCATTTACTTATATACTGGATTTAATTATGACTGTTAAAAGATTAGATAGTGAGACAAGGCAAATACAAATTAAAAAGGCGGTGTTGGATATAATTTCTACCGAAGGTATTGGTAAGCTTTCAACACGTAATTTAGCCTTAAGAATTGGAGTTACTGAAGGAGCTCTTTTCAGACATTTTTCTTCCAAAAAGGCGATTATGCTTTCGATACTTGAAGATGTAAAGAACGGATTAGTAAAAGAACAAGAAAGAATTACAAATTCGAAAGAATATAAAGCAGACGAAAAGTTATATAATTTTTTGTGTACACATGTGAACTATTTAATTGCCAACAAAGGGATAACAATACTTTTATTTTCCGAAGCTGTACACATGAATGACCCGCAGTTAAAGAAACATTTACGTGAAATTCTTAGCATACAAAAAGAATTTGTGAGCAGAATTATAAAACAAGGTATTGAGGAAGGAATCTGGAATGAAGAAATAGATACTGAAGATGCTGCAATTCTTTATATGGGGATACCTATTTCTTTAAACATTGAGTTAACTCTTAATCCAAAATTTTTTAAGAAAGAAAAATTCTGTTCTTCAATGGTTTCAATGATAAAGAAAACACTAAGAAAGAAATAAAATTTTTATAACATAATGTTAGTAAGTGCTTACTTAATAAATTAAAGAGGTGAACTATGACACAATCTAAATTCAACATACCAGACTGGGCATTTGAATTTCACGGGCATCGTTGCCCTTTTATGCCAATAGGTTTTAGAATAGGAACCTTGGCTATGGAAAAGTTAGGTGTAGGGAAATCTCACAACCACGAAATGCACGTATTTTCAGAAATGGGTGTTGGTCACCCTCAAGGTTGTATGCAAGATGGAATTATGTCTGCTACCGGTGCTACATTCGGCAAAGGAATGATTGAAAGATTAAACTATGGAAAAGTTGCAGCAATCTTTTGGTATCCGGGTAAAAAAGATGCTGTAAGAATTGCACTTAAAAATGAATTTCAGGACAAGCTTGCACCACACGAATTCTTTAAATACCGCAAACAAGGAATAGAACCATCGGAAATTCCAGAGGATGTAAGAAACGACATTATCAACATAGTTCTCAATGCAACAAATGAAGAACTCTTTACAGTAACAATCTTGAAAGATTTCAAATATACACCTGTTAAAGGTTCATTCAACAAAGCTAAATGCGAGGCATGCGGTGAGTATGTTTTTGAAAGATACCTACGTGTAAAAGATGGAAAGAAAGTTTGTATTTCTTGTTCCGAAAGAAAAGATGAAGAAACAATTATTCATTTACCGAATTTCAGATAATGTTATAATGTCATTCCCGCGAAAGCGGGAATCTAAATACTTGCTTACTAGAATATGAACACAAATAATGGGAAATAAAATATGTTATATACAATTGTAGCAATAATAATATTTGCAGCTTCTTTCCTGTTTGCAATGCTGGGGCTGGGTGGTGGAATGATTTATGTCCCAGTCCTCAAATGGGCTGGCTTTTCGGTTAAAGAAGTTGCAATACCATTAGGACTTTTATTGAACGGATTAAATACATTACTGGCTTTAATACCATACGCCCGTAAAAAGTTAGTCGATTGGAAGGGCGGATTGGCAATGGCTCTGGCAGCCCTTATTTTTGCACCAATTGGAGCTTATACCGCAAAGTATGTTCCAGTAAATACATTATTAATACTTTTTGCAATTGCAGTTTTAGGCGCTGCAGTTAGAATGGTGTTTTTCGCAAAGAATCCCGAACCGGAAGAAATGATGAATATAAAGAAACGTTCGATTATAGGTGGTGGAGTTGGTGCCTTTGCGGGATTTGCCGGCGGCCTGCTCGGCATTGGCGGCGGGTTTATCATTGCTCCGATTTTAATGTGGATGGGTTATAAAACAAAAGAAGCTGCAGCTACTACCGCTTTTGTCGTTACTTTTTCTTCTTTCTCCGGTTATCTCGGTCATATGGCCGAAGGACATTTCAATTGGACTTTAACTATTGTAGTGGTGATTGCAGTTATAATTGGTTCGCAGCTTGGCGGAAGTTTTATGAGCGGAAAAGCAAAACCTAAATGGGTTAAAAGTTTATATGCTGCTGTACTTTTTGCTATTGCAATTAAACTCTTTATAGGGGCATTATAAGAATGAAGAATTACTTAGTAAAAATAATTATTGGCTTTTTGTTATTAACATTTCAAACTGCCTTTGCCCAGCAAAAAATAAATTGGAACGGTTATCTGCAATATCGCTTTTCAGATAATTACTTAAATCAAACTAATTTCTCGGTAAGAAGAGCAAAGTTTTGGATTAATGGATTATTGCCATCTAATGAAGGGAACTGGGGTTATAAACTTCAAGCTATTTTTCATCAGCAGGTTAAATTTCAATTCTTGCTTCAAGATGTGCTAATAAATTATAAAACAAATAGTTTTGAAGTAACCGCAGGGCAGTTTGTCCCGGATTTCAGTCTGCAGAGAAAACAGCCCGATTATGTAATTCCGCTTGATGAAAGAGCAAATGTGGTGAATGCTCTTGTCCCTGGTGCCGAAACAATGGCACGTGATATTGGCATAGAGCTAAAAGTTGCAGACGATAAAATTGGTTCTGTTAGTTTTGGATTTTTCAACGGCAACGGCGCCAACACAGTTTCTAACAAAAGGAATTTTCTATATGTTAATCGTGGTAGTATTTTTCTCCTAAACAATTCTGATTCTAAATTAGAATTAGGATACAATTTATCTTACCGTGATGCGCATGATTTACAGTTCAGTAAAATCTTTGGAAATAATTTTTCTTTTACCGGCAATGACTTCCGATTCGGTTTTGAAGGGAAATTGAACCTCGGCAACTTTGAACTGCAATCCGAATATATAGAAGCACATATTGGCAATCAAAAAGCTTATGGATACTATGCTCTGGCTGATTATCTGTTCGCATCAAAAAATTTAATCACGCTTTCAGTTGAACAACTAAAAGATTTCAATCCGACAACGGTTGATGACCCCTGGTATGTAATTGCTTATTCATATTTAATAAAAGGGAACGACATTAAACTTTCTTTGAACAATAAATTTCAGTTTACTACGGATAGAACAAATTCTTTAACAACTTTACAAATACAGTATTTCTTTAACTAAAACAGGAGTAATAAAATGGCAAATATTAATCCACAAGAATGGTTAGAGTTCGGACAAAAATTTCACGGACACAAATGCCCTGCAATGCCAATGGGCTTAAGAGTAGGCGCAGCAGCAATGAACAAACTCGGTGTTGATCGTGCTAAAGATGGACAAATACTTGCGTTCGTTGATCTCGGTGAAGATCATTGTGCTACCTGCTATGCAGATGGCTTGCAGGTAATAATGGGAACAACATTTGGAAAAGGCAATATCAAAAAAACACACAAAGGCAAATGGGCTGTTACAGTTGTTGATAAAGCAACAGGGAAAGCTGTTCGTGTTACACCGAAAGCAGAAGCGATGCTTGCAAATAAACAAACCGACTTTTTCAAAGAGTACAGAGAAAAAGGAATACCTGCAAGCCAGGTACCTGATGAAGTTGTAGAACCTTTAGTAAAAAAAGTTATGTCTGCACCGGATGAAATGTTAATAAACATTTCTAAAGTCTTTGATTACAAACTTGAACCAAAGAAAGACAGCTTTAATGGTTTCGTTTGTGAAGAATGTGGTGAGATGACAGTTGAAGAATACGGAAGAATAAAAGACGGTAAGCACGTTTGTATTGACTGTGCGGCTAAATAAAAAAGTTCTTTAATAAATTAAAAAACAAACGGAGCGGCACCTTGCCGCTCCACAATATAAGCAACGTATAAATTATGCGTAAAAAGGGTTTGCGCGAACAAATCCCACATAATTTATACTCCAAAATAAATAAACACAAGGAGTAAAAAAAATGAAAAAGTTACTGTTCACCCTGTTCAGCTTAGTAATGCTCGTAAGCATTTCTAATGCTCAATCACTAAAAAGCTCAAACATTTTGAGCGTGGGAACACAATTAAATTTCCCAATGAGTGATCTTTCTGATGTTGCCAGCACTGGCTGGGGAGTTACTGGTCAATATGAATTCCATTTAGGTGGAAACTGGAATGGTACTTTGACAAGTGGTTATTTAAGCTTTGCTGAAAATAACGGCTTTACATATACCGCAGTTCCATTGGTAGTTGGTACAAAACTTTACTTTGTTGGTGGCTGGTATGGAATGGTTGAGACAGGTGTACACTTTTATAGTTGGGATGGTCCAGCTAATACCTCAGATTCAAAAACTGAATGGGGATTTAGTGTAGGTACAGGTTATGCAATCCCATTAAGTGAAAATATTGGTTTAGATCTTTCGACAAAGTATCAATACAATGTTGATAATCTAAGTTACTGGAACACTTATGTGAGCATTATGTTCGGGTTATAATTGATACTAATTCAATAATCGGAGCGGCAAAGAGCCGCTCCTTTTTAGATAAGTATTTAGAGATGAAGATGAAAAATTTTTACAAGATATTAATAACAAGGCAATGCAAAATCAGTGAATGAACTTTATAAAAAATTCTCAAATGATTTTCATAGGAATTGCCAAATAATTCAATTGGAAATTATCTTTGATATAGCTTTGAGAAATTCATTCGAAGACGTATAAAAGTAGCAAGGCGATTTTCTCAGATTAGAACATTTTGTATATTTAAGCGGATTAGTTACTTAAATGGAACTTATATAATCATTATTTTATGAATGTTTATTCTTTACCATCAATATTAGCGTTTACAATAAATTTCAGTATTGCTTTTATAATTCTTCTGGATAACCCGAAGTCAAAAGTAAACCGCTGGTTCGCTGCTTTTGTGTTTGCTTTTGTTTTATGGAATCTTGCAGAAATATTAATACTTACAACATCAGATTTTACCGAGGCATTATTTGGAGCGCAAATATTATACAGGGTAATTTTTTTAGTTCCGGCTTTTTTTGTTGCTATTGCATATAACTTTCCAATTCAAACCGCAAAGATTGCAAGTAAAGTTATTTTCTATGTATTTTTATTTATTATCCCAATAATCCTGTTAATTTCGTCTTTCCCTCATTTTAAAATTGAAATTACTCAACTATCAAATGAGCCGGAGGGCTACTTTTATAAACTGCGCTTGACCTCCGAGCCATTATTTGTTCTTCAGCTAATTATTACTGCAGCTTATATTATATGGGGGACTGTTGTATTAATATCAAAAATTCCAAAGCTTCGAACAGTAAGGCAACGAAACCAAACTATATTTTTATTGACCGGTTTCCTTGTCATTATTTTATATTTTGTTTTAATAAATATCTTTCGTTTATATCTTGCCACCGAATTCTCTGCTTACTTTTTAAATACAATATTCGTTTTGGCAATTAATATTCTCTTTCTTTCGATTTTAATTCATTATAAATCATTTAGCACTCAAAGGATTCTAAGAAGCGGAATTATATATTCGATTGTTTATTCAATTATTTTATCCGTTTATTTTATGGTTGTTGAGAGGATAAGTTATACTCTAAAAAGTTATTTCGGAATAAACTCATTCTTCACATCGGCATTGATAATCTTAATTCTGGTTTCACTTATAAAACCGCTGGAAACTAAGCTTCAAAATCTACTTGATAAATTATTTTTAAGAGACTTAAGCAAATACCGCCGCAATTTTTCAAAGTTCAACCTTGAACTGCAAAATTATCTTGCCCCGACTGAGTTAATGCCGGAAGTAAGGGAATTCATAAAAAGAAATTTTTTGATTGAAGATGTAATATGCTACTTGAGAGATGATGCCGGCAATTATAGATGCACAGAAAATCAACCCGAAATGATTCCGCCCGAACTTATAAAAAAAAATTCTAATTTTTTCCTTTTGGCAAAAAGAGCGGTTGAGGTATATGAGCTTGACGCCGGTAAGGTAGATTCATCTTTTTTAAAATTATTAAAGGAAAGAAAAATTGAAGTAATCCTTCCTATGGTTTTTAATGATGAGCTTTTAGCTGTGATTTTTCTTACTAAAAAAAGATATGAAAAGAAATTTATAGAAGACGAATTGGAGCGGCTGACAATACTTGCTAATGAGGTAATTATTGCTTTTCAAAGAAACAAAATATTTGAAGAACTGCAGAAGCAAAAAGAAGAACAGTTCAAATTAGAGAAACTTGCCGCTATCGGACAAATGACCGCCGGCATCGCGCATGAGATAAAAAACCCGTTAAACACAATTTCAATTTCAGCACAAAATATTAAAAAAGGTAATTTGAGTGCTGAAGAAAATTCGGAATTGCTTGATTATATTGTTAATGAAGTTGATCGTCTCGATAAATTATTAAAAGATTTATTAAAACTTTCCAAAACTTTAGAAATAAAATTTGAGACTGTTGAACTTAGCAGCTTGTTTGCTAAAACTATGAATGCTATAGAGGCGAAATACATTGATAAGGTAAAAATTAATTGTGATTACCACAAAAGAACCGTAACTAATACTGGAGATAAGAATATTTATCAAATAAAAATTAACTGTGACTGCCAAAAAAGAATTATGTTAAGAACTGACCCTGATCTATTATACCAGGTTCTATTAAATTTAGGATTGAACAGTATTGATGCAATTTTTGAACGCTGCAAAAAAGATGATACATTTAACTGTTCAAATAATGGAATGATAAGCTTTTTTACAGAAGATAGGAATAATGAAATCTTAATCAAGGTACAGGACAACGGCATAGGCATACCCGAAAATAAAATAAATGAAATATTTAATCCCTTCTTCACAACAAAAGAAGACGGAACCGGGCTAGGACTTTCAATTGTTCATAATATTATTACAAGTATGGGCGGAAGAATTACCGTTAATTCTAAGCCGGGTTTAACTCAATTTAATATTTTTCTCCCAATTAATTAAAAGAACAATATGGATAATCAAAAACCAACGATATTAATTGTAGATGACGAAGATAAAGAAAGACGAGTGATAAGTTTAGGGCTAAAATCCAATTATAATGTTTTACTTGCGCAGAACGGAAAACAAGCTGTGGAACTTATAAATAACAATCGCGTCCATCTAATACTTACCGATTTTAATATGCCCGAAATGGACGGGCTAGAACTTTTGCGCTGGGCAAAGGAAAATTATAAGACTATACCCGTTATAATTATGACCGCATTCGGCAGTATTGAAAATGCAGTTGATGCGATGAAAATGGGCGCGCACGATTACATTACAAAACCAATAAAAATCGATGAACTTAAAGCTGTAATTGAAAAATCACTTCAGTTCGGAAAATTACTTGAAGAAAATTTATCGCTTAAGGAAAAAATAAAGAAATACGAAGGATTCAATGAAATAATTACAATCAATCCGCAGATGAAATCGTTGATTGAGCTGATTGGACAAGTAGCTCAAACGCCGGCAACAATTTTGATCGAAGGCGAATCCGGTACCGGTAAAATGCTATTTGCACGGGCGGTCCATTATTTAAGCAGCCGTGCCGATAATCAATTTATAGAAATTAATTGCGGAGCAATACCGCACGACCTGCTAGAAAGTGAACTTTTTGGGCATGAACGCGGTGCCTTTACAGGCGCGGTGAATATGAAAAAAGGAAAATTCGAATTGGCAAACGGCGGAACTTTATTTTTAGATGAGATTGGCGAGCTGCCGCTTGACTTGCAGGTGAAGCTTCTTCATGTTTTGGAAAATCAAAAATTTACTCGCGTTGGCGGAACTCAATTTATAACCACCAATGTAAGAATTGTTGCGGCGACAAATAAAAACTTAAAAAGCGAAGTTGAAAAAGGGAATTTTAGAAAAGATTTATTTTACCGACTTCGAGTTGTTTATTTAAGAATTCCTCCTCTACGAGAAAGAAAGGAAGACATTCCTCTTCTCATTGACCATTTCCTGAAAAAGTATTCTAATCTGAGCAGATCTGAAAATTTAGTCGTAGTGGAAAAGGCAAGAAAAATTTTGCAAAAGTACGATTGGCCTGGCAATATCCGCGAGCTTGAGAACGTAATGCAGCAATCAATAATTTTTTCTGCAGATGGAAGAATTGCCCCTGAGAATTTACCGGAAGAAGTATTAGCCGCTTACAAAGATGAATCAAATTCTGAAGAAGAATATATTCCTTTAACAAAAGATGAACTTCAGCAAGAAAAGAAAAAAAGAACAGAAAGTATTATAGACGAGCTTGAGTATAAATTTTTGATTAAACTTTTAAACTCTACTCAAGGCAATGTTACACGCGCATCAGAAATAAGCGGCTACGACCGGCGTCAAATACAAAACCTTTTAAGCAAGCACAATATTGATGCGGAGAAGTTTAGGAAGTAATTTTATTTATTATGAGTTGTCAATTTTAGATTGCCGACCAATCCGTAATGAATAATCTTCATTAATATTTACAATCTAATATCTGAATCGTCGTTTTCAATACGAGAAATATAAGTTTTGGTAGTACAGTAATATTGCGCTAATTGTTTTCAACCAATTCATCTCAGATGCGTAAAGCAATTTCGCACATAGACATGGTTATTCTTTTCCCAAACTCTAACTAATAATTTTATAATGAGTTAGCTTATTATAAAATTCCCGGCATTACAATTGTTGTATGCCCGGTTTTAAGAATATGGTTAAGAGATATGATACAGAAAAAAATTATAGGAATACTTGGAGTTTGGGTGATTGTTTCCACGATATTATTACGCTCTACAGAGGCAAATACATTAAATATAATTGTTATTGGAGTTATTTCGGCAATTTCGGGTATGACTCTGACTCTTAAAAAATCCTTCGAAAGCTGGGTAGGCGCTATTTTAGGTTTATGGTTAATCATTTCGGCTTTTATTCCTTCGCTCGAAAGGGTTCCCTGTAAATATTGCAACGCTTTTGCTATAGGAATAACTTTTGTCGTAATAGGATTTATCAAATTCAGAAAAAAAGAAGACCCATTTGAGCCGTATGATAATTATCATAACAAGATTCATATAAATTAGATTTTAATTGGCTAAAATCAGTTGTTAACAAATATCAAATTATCATAGGAGAACTATAATGAAGAAATTATTTACAATTATTTTAGTTTTTGGACTCATAGCAACATCACTGTTCGCTCAATCCATTTTTGATAAAGACGCATCCACATTTCATAAAAAAGCAGTAATGGTATGCGGAACAATGAAAGCTGCAAATCCCACCGAACAACAAGTTAATAATGTTATTGCCGCCGCTGATGCGGAGTTGAAAGCTTTAACAGAAAAATATAAAAACAATCCGCCGGCAGAATATAAAAACGATCCACTCTGGTCAAGTTATTTTGATGATTTTGCGGATAATCTTACGCTTGTAAAAACTTTAGCTGCTCAAAAGGATTATAAAATTGCTGCAAAATACTGTAATACATTTTGCCAAATTTTTGGAAGAATGCACAGAAACAATGGAACTGTTGATTTAACTGACGTTTTATTTTCACTTAATATGCAGATGAAACTTACAACCGATATGGCTAATGCAGGCAACATAGCATCGGCAAAAGAAAATATTGGAATGATAAAAAAATTGTTAGAGCAATCTTCTAACAAAATTAAAAACGCAAAAAACTTAGAACCATTATTTACGCCAATAAATAAAATGGCTAATGAATGGGTGAGTGCAATTGAAAAAGGCAATGCAAAATCAGCGAATGAACTTTATAAAAAATTCTCTGTTGATTTTCCAAAGCTATTTATCGCTTCGATGTGAAATAAAAAAATAATAAACCTAAAGAGGCAACAATGCTTAAAAAATTATCTCTTATTCTATTCTTTCCTATCCTGTTATTTGCTCAGGAAGTCCAGAATATAGGCACACTGTTCGATTCATTAAAAACTCATCCGGTATCAAAAGCTGATGAGATTAATGTTGAACTTTCAAAAACTGGAAAGAGTATGGCAATCAGTCATCTTTTTCCAAATATAGATCTTTTTGGAAGATATGATTATTCCTCAGAAGCAATTGGAATGCTGCCAGTTCCACCAAATGAATTGTTCAGCTTAATTAAAAACCCCGCGCTTACACAACCTTTTAGCACTAATATTTACAGAATCGGTGCTTCTATTTCAATGCCGGTTTTCGTTAAATCAATCTATAGTATGATTTCAAAAGCATCTATGATGAATAAATCTGCAGAGAGTAAAAAATATATTAATCTGCTTAAAAATGAAGCTATGATTGTAAGCTTAAATGCTAATCTAAATTATATGGACGCTTTAACGCAAGCGCTCGAACAAAAGAAAACATCATTATTAAAAACAAAAGAGTTTGTTATCATAAAAGTTAATAATGGAAGAGCGCCGGAATCTGCTTTGTTGAAAATCAATAGCGGTATAAACGAAATTGATGTAATGAAGAATGATCTTGAATTACAAAGGCAGGAAGTTATCGCTGCTATAAAAAATTTAACCGGAGTATCATTGAAAAAAGGGATTGAAATGACACAAATTGGTAATTATCAGGATGGAGAAATTAAAGCATTGGAGCCGTTGAAAGAAAAGTTAGAAGCAGATCAACTAAGTCATAGAGCAGAAATTGAAAAACTATATCCAATGCTGGCGCTGCAGGGAAATTATAACAGAAGCTTTGCCAAAGCCTATAATAACGATAAAGATGTTGCAAATAATTACTACACAGTTGGATTGGTATTAAAGATTCCTTTGCTATCAATGGATCAATATTCACAGATAAGTCAAAAATCTGTTGAAGTTAAAGCAAGCGAAAATGAGTTAAACAGGATGAATCTTGAACTTAGCTCTGAAGCTGAAAAATTACAGACAAGTCTTCCGCTAATTGAAAATTCAATTCAACTTTACACCAATAGTATAAAGGATAAAGAAGAATTGCTTGAAATTGCAAAAGTAAGTTATCGTGCAGATCAAATGACGATGGAAGATTACCTAAAATATGAAGATGATCTTGTACTTGAAAAATCAAAATTATTTAAAGCACAGGCACAAAAGTGGCAAACGCTTGTTAAGCTTGCCGTTATTTATGGAAACAGCATTGAGGAGATAGTAAAATGACAAAATTATCAAATAAATTTTCACAGTTATCAAAAAGCTCAAAAATATGGATCATCGTTTCAGTCCTTATTGTTTTGGGTGCGATATTTATTTTAATAAAAGCTAAAAAAGCAGAAGAGAATTTGCCGACTGCAAAAACATATTCAATAACCGTATCAACATTGAAATTAGAAAAAGGAAAAGTCAGTCTAACTCTTCCCTATCTTGCTCAAACTCAAAATGATATGGATGTTAATCTTGCATCAAAAATTGCTGCAAGAGTTGATTATGTAAAAAACAGCGGTGTATTTGTTAAGAAAGGTGAAATAATTGCAAAGCTGGATGCAACAAGCATAGAAGCAAATCAAAAAAGTATTGAATCACAATTAGCGGCTGCTAAAACAGCACTTAAAAATCTGGAAGCAACTCACAAAAGAACTTTGGAACTTCTTGCTGTAAAGGGAGCTTCTATTGAGCAATCAGAAATGGAAGAAAGTAAGATTGCAGAACTCGAAGCAAAAGTGGAATCATTAACACAAAATCTTAATGATGTTACCAATACTCTTACTTATGCAATTATCAAAGCGCCGGTTGATGGAATGATTTCCAAAAACACAGTTAATGTTGGCGATATGATAATGCCAGGTCAACCGGTTGCTACTATTAGTGCCAGCAGCGATTATTATTTGATGCTTTATGTTCCATCTAATCTTAAAGTATATAATGTCTTCGTACAAAATAAAAGCTATCCCGCTATTCCATTAAATACAACAATGAACGGATTAACAGCTTACAGAGTAAATGTAGAACCAGGCGGAATGATGACAGGCGAACGAGTTGAAGTTAATGTTGAAGTCTTTAATGGAGAAGGAATCAAAATACCATTCGATGCAATCTTGAATCGAAATAACAAAAGTTATGTTTTTGTAAAAGAAAATGAAAAGGCAACTCCGGTTGAAATTAATATTATTCAAGATGGCGAAGATGGAGCAGTGATTAGCAATAATGAACTTGTTGGTAAAGAAATTGTTGTTGCCAAACAGGATATTCTGTTAACTCTCCTTAGCGGCGCATCAATTAAGACAGAGGAGAAATAGTTATGTTTGAATATTTTTATAAACGTCCGCATCTGCTATATTCATTAATAGCAGGATTTTTTATCATCGGATTGATCGCTTTGATTACTTTGCCAAAGAATCTTTTTCCGGATTCAACGCCGCCGCAAGTAATTGTTCTAACAAAAGTTCCCGGCGCAACTGCTCAGGTTGTTGCCAATACAGTTTCAAAACCTATTGAACAGGAAATTTCCCGCCTCGGTTTAGTAACGGATGTTAGTTCTATAAACGTTGCTAATTTTTCAATAGTCAAAGCAGAATTTAGTTATGAAAAAGGATTAAATGCCGCTGCAGTTGATGTTGCTAATGCGCTTTCAATAGCAAAAGGTGTTCTTCCGCAGGATGCAAACCCGGCAATTTATACCGCCGGTGATTTCGTTCTTCCGGTTGATGTTATTTCGCTATCTCCTAAATCTGATAATATGAGTTTAGGTGATATTAGAAAAATTGCTGATAGTTATTTAAAGCCATATCTGCTAAGTAATCCGGATATTGGAAACGTTGAAGTATTTGGCGGTTATGAAAGTTCAATTAATATTGAAGTTGATCCATTCAAAGCCAAAAAGTACGATATAGATTTTGATAAAATTGCAAAAGCTTTGCAGACGCTAAACCGCGATATGCCAATTGGTTTTGTGAAAGGCGAAAATAGTTTTTACACAATTACCTTTTACGGTGAAAAAGATGAAATTGAACGGTTAAAACAAATTACTGTTAAGCCAAATGTAAGATTAAGCGATGTTGCAAATGTAAGCTGGAGTTATGCAAAACGAACGAGCGGTTATATTGGAAACGGTAAACCGGCAATCGCATTAGCTATTCAACGCGCACCGGGCGGCAGTGTTCTGGATGTTAGCAAAGCCGCAAGAAAAGAAATGGAAATTCTTAAGGCAAAATATCCTAACATAAATTTTGAAATATCAGATACACAACGCGACTTAATTGAACTCTCAAACGAAAATATGCTTACCGCTCTTCGTGATGCTATTTTCTATACCTTGCTGGTTATTCTTTTCTTCCTTGGGAATTATAGAGCAATAATTGCCGCAGCTATTACAATTCCAATGGTGTTCTTTTCAACAATGGCTGTAATCTGGCTTACAGGCGGGAGCCTAAATATCGTAATCTATACAGCTATAATTCTTGCGCTTGGTATGTTGACTGATAATGCTGTTGTTGTTCTGGAAAATATTGAGCGTCATCTTAATGAGTTAAAGGAAGATTTACAAAAAGCAATAACCCTCGGCACAAAAGAAGTTATCGGTCCAATCTGGTCTGGTACGATAGCAACGATTGCAATTGTATTTCCGTTAATGTTTGTGGGCGGATTTCCACAAAAAATATTTCAGCCATTAATCTTCACATTAATTATTGCGTTGTTAATTTCATTCTTCCTTTCGATAACATTCATACCGAAATTATTAGAAGCTTTGTATAAGAAAGGATCAGCTAAAACAAAAGTTGAGCTTTGGTTTGATAAAATATATAATAAAACCATTGGTAGTTTAGTTGAGCCGTATGTAAGCGTAATTAAATTTTCAAATGGCAAAAACAGAGTTTGGAGACGTATTGCCCTTACTTTAGGAGTAGTAATTATTCTTGCTTTAAGTATGAAAACTATTATGCCTACGATAGGAAGAGATGCAATGCCTCCAATGGATACAGGCATTATTAAAGCTCAGGTAATGTTCAGTTCAAACTCAACAGTTAACAGCGCTGAATCTAAGTTAGAACCATTTTTGCAGTGGCTTCACAAGCAACCTTGGGTAACAACAAGCTCTGTTGCTTTTGGAACTGAAGCCGGCGTGTTAAGTCTTGGAAGCGGAAATCTTCCGGCAGAAGCCACTATTACTATTTATTGTGTAAATCGTTTTGATAGAAAAATGAATATGTGGCAGATTGAAGATATTATCCGCGATAAAATCTCTCATCTCGAAGGTATAAAGAAAAATGATGTATATGATTTTGGAGCAACTGCACTTTCTACAATCAAGGCAACTCTTGATGTTAGATTAAAATCACCAATGGTTGATGGACTTGCCGAAAAATCTCACAAGGTTAAAGAAGCGTTGAAAGACATAAAAGGATTAACATCAATATCCACAAGCTGGGATAAGGACTTTACCGAAATCGTTCTTGACATTGATGAAAATAAAGCGCTCAGTTACGGTATAACTCCTTTTGAAATTGCAATGCAAATTCCGGTTAGAGGTCAGGTTGTTGGATTAAATGCAGATTATCAATCTCTTAATACACAATTAGTGCGATTGTATCTTAAAGGTAAATTTGGTGAGAATGAACAAACTTTAAGATTGCTTCCTATTCATACTCCTATGGGTGAAATTCCACTTGAACATCTTGCAACAATATCAAAGAGTTTGACCTTTGCAAAAATTGAACGCGATAAAATGCTTTACAGCATTGACATAAATGGATATCGTGCTAATCGTCCCGTAAGCCATTTAACTGACGATGCTGAAGCTGCTTTGTTAAATGTTAAGAATGATGATGATGTAATAATGACTCAGGAAGGAGATATTGCACAAATAGAAGATAGCTTTTCACGGATGACAAAAGCTATAGGCTTGGGAATTATTTTACTACTGATGGTTTTGATTTCGATATATCGCTCTGTAAAAATGGCGTTTATTATGATTGCCGTATTGCCGCTTGCAATGATTGGCGCAGCGTGGGGAATGCTGTTGTTTCATAAACCGAGTTGCCTACCAAGTATGCTTGGAATTCTGCTGCTATTTGGAATAATAATTAAAAATGCTGTATTGCTAATTGACTTCTATCAAAAATACAAAGAAAGTGGCGAATCGCCATTTGAAAGTGCAATTGAAAGTGTTAGAGTTCGTTTCCGTCCGGTTATGATGACGGCTTTCGGAACAATTGCAGGAATGGTTCCAATTGCACTTGAACAAGCGGTTGGATTGGAAAGACTAAGTCCATTGGCAGATGTTGCTATTGGCGGATTATTAATCGGTACATTACTAACATTAATTTACGTTCCGATGTTCGCATATATAGTTGATACAAAGAAAGATAAACCGGTTAGTGAATAATATTGGGAATGATGATGCCGTCTCAAAAGTAAATTTGGGACGGCTTTTTATTGTGTACAAATGAATGAATTTATAATGCCGATATTATGGAGTAAATCAATAAATTTAAATTCATTGCAACCAGCCCGATTTAAACTACTACTTTTTTGAACCTACTTAGTAAAATCGTTTTGGGTTTTTATTCTGCCATATTTTTGGTACTGGCAATAAACTCGACCCTAATAATATCCGATAAAAGCCCGTCTTAATTAGAGCAGAAATGTCATTTCTCAAGAAATTGTGAGGTCTTGCTAATTCGCATTATAATTTTGGTAAGGTCTATTTAATTTGGGCAATCACACTTCACATCGACTTCCTCAAATTCAGTTATGTAACAGTAATTTATTATATTATAAATAGTTACATAGATATGCAATTTGTGGCATGTATGTTGTTTATTATAATTAAACAAAGATTATAGTTAATTAAATTTTTAGATGGGAAGAGAAAATGTTTTTCAACGAGAGAATAGATTCCATAATTCACTATAGAAACAGATTGGATAAAACGATGAATTTCCTCTTCCCATCACGATTAATATTTTTATATAAACTTATTATTTTAAACTCAGGCGGTCAGCAGCATCAACTAAGCTCCTCTAAAAACAGCGTCCCTAAACTGTCCATATCTTCAATAATGACCGCCTGAACATAATTACCTAATTTATAATAACTAATTTAAGGAGGGAGCAGATGAATTTTTTAGAAAAACAATTAAGAAAGACAGCTCCGGCTGTAATCAATGCTTAGGCAATGAAACCCTGAGAAAAGAAGCAGCGAAATACGCACGTAAATATCTGTACAAAGTAACTGTAGTAGAGGAACCGGATTATACAGAAAAAATAAGGTATGAAAGGTATAAAATCCTGTCCAATTTAATAGGTACGTTGGAAAAAGCATTGACCAACAAAAACATTTCAGCATCTGTAAGAAGAAAAATCCTTGACGTATTTGTAGGCCGAGTTTTCTTAAAATCTGATGAAACCGAGCAGTCTGTCCAGCAGTTTAGAGAAGAATTTGGTCAAAATCCGCCCGGATTCATAACCATTAGTCCAACTAAAAAATGTAATCTTCGATGTATAGGTTGTTATGCGGCAAGCGGTGGGGAATTCAATGAAAAATTAGATTACACAATAGTTGACAGAATAGTTAAAGAGAAAACTAAACTTTGGAATTCAAACTTCACCGTTATTTCCGGCGGAGAACCTTTGCTTTGGAAATCGGATGGAAAAGATTTGCTCGATTTGTGCGCTGAAAATCCTGATAACTATTTTATGATGTACACGAATGGTACTCTTATAGATAAAAAGATGGCTAAAAGAATGGCTGAAGTTGGGAATTTAACCCCTGCTATTTCAGTCGAAGGATTTGAAGAAGAAACAGATGAAAGACGTGGCAAAGGTGTATTTAAGAAAGTCCTCGAAGCAATGGCTAATTTACGGGAAGTTGGGGTGCCATTTGGAATTTCTGTTACTGCTACAAGGCACAATGTAGAAAAAATTGTTTCCGATGAGTTTGTTGACTTCTTCTATAACAAGCAAGGCGCGATTTACGGCTGGATATTTCAGTATATGCCAATCGGCCGGGCTCACACTCTAGATTTAATGGTTACCCCGGAACAACGTAAATGGATGTTTGAACAAGAAAGGCACATCATTCACGATAAGGAAGTTTTCCTTCCAGATTTTTGGAATGGGGGCATTTATTCAAGCGGTTGTCTCGCTGGCGGAAGAGCTGGTGGTTATATTTATGTAGAATGGAATGGTAATATTACACCTTGCGTCTTTTACCCTTATTCAAAGCATAATATCAAAGACATTTACGCTAGAGGAGGTACTATTAATGATGCATTAAAATCTGATTTAATGGCTGGAATTAGAAAGTGGCAGAGAGATTATGCTTACGACAGAAGAGGAAAAGATGTACATAACCTAATTGCACCTTGCGGTATTCGGGATCATTATGAGTTTACACATAAGCATCTTGAAACAACCAAACCAATGCCTATAGATGAAAGTGCAGCTGATGCAGTTAAGGACCCTGAATATTATAAAGGACTTACTGCTTACAACAAAAAATTTTTGGAACTAACAGACGATATTTGGCAGAAAGAATATATTGCAGAAGATAATAACAACGGCAAGGATAAGCATGGCTTGAATGTGAACAACCAGCTTCCTGCTGAAGAAAAAGTTGGAGAAACATTAATTGAAAAAGACTTCTGAAAAATTCAATGAGTCATTCCCGTGCAAACGGGAATCCATTGTTTTCAAAGTAGATTCCCACATGGGAATGAAAGCCGCTGATAATTCTATTTTTCAGATGTCTCTGGAAGATAATAATGTGTTAATTCATGATATATTACTTCACTGTGGAACTCTGTGTAATTGGAAATTAAGTTACACAGAGTCGAGTGTGAAAGTACTGTAGCTGTTAAGATTAAATAATTGTCTCGAATAAATCATACTTAATTATGTTTCGCATAAAAGAAAATAAAAAAACGATATTGCAATTGGCCTTACCTGTGATTGCCGGTCTATCAGTTCAAATGATTCTTTCATTAGTAGACACTGCAATTATAGGAAGGCTTCCGGATGCTAAATTTGCTCTTGCTGCTCTCGGCATAGCCTTTTATGCTACTTGGGCAGTAATTAGTTTTTTCTCGAGCTTATCAACTGGCACAAACATATTAGTAGCCAGGAATTATGGTGCACAAAATTATAAAGAATGCGGAAGTGTATTAAACTCTTCCATTGTTATGGCAGGTTCAATAGGTATTCTTGTTTCCATCCCTGTTGTCTATTTTTCTTCAAATATCGCAAACCTCTTTGCAGCAGATAAAACTGTTGGAAGCTATGCCGGCAGTTACTTGTTTTACCGCTTTATGGGGCTTCCGTTCTTTCTTGTATCTGTTTCCTATCGTGGCTTTTATTACGGTATTCGCAAAACAAAAATATTTATGATTGCCGGTGTGTTTGCAAATCTTTCTAACATTTTTCTTGATTATACGCTTGTGTTCGGAGCGTTCGGTTTTAAAAGAATGGGATTAGCCGGAGCGGGTCTGGGCTCTGCTATTGCTACCGCGCTTGAGACTTCAGTTTATGTAGTTGTTAGCATTATGAGAGGTTATAGAACTAAGTACGCGCTATTCAAAAACTTTCGTCTCAATCTGCCTAACAATCAATCATTTTTAAATATAATCAAGGTTATCGCAAAACTTTCTTTGCCGATTTCTTTTCAAAGTATTTTTACTTTAACAGGACTTTTGTTATTCATCTCTATAATTGGGCTGATGGGAACTGCACAGCAGGCGGCAAGCCAGGTTGTACTCTCAGCAATGTTTTTATCTTTCATGCCTTCAATGGGTTTTGGCGTAGCTGCACAAACTTTGGTTGGAAATCAATTAGGCGATAATAATATTAAAGCCGCGAAGAGATGGGGATTTGAAACAAGTAAGATTTCTACTTCTTATACTTTTTTACTTGGACTCATTTTTGTGTTGTTTCCCGGCTTTGTTGTTTCGATCTTAACAACGAATACCGGCATAATTAATATTGCCGTTCCTGTATTAAGAATTGCAGGCTTTGCACAAATCTTTTTTGGAATAGGTTTTGTGCTTGCAAACGGACTACTTGCAGCCGGTGAATCATTTTTTGTAATGCTCACCGATGTAACTATAAACTGGTTTGTATTTGTTCCGTTGGCTTATCTGCTCGGCGTAGTTTTTAAATTCGGTCTAATCGGTGTATGGACGGCGATGCCTTTCTACACAAGCTTGTACGCTCTTGTTATTTTCTTAAAATTTAATTCCAAATCTGTTATGAAAAAAGTTATTCAATATTGAGGCAACAAATGAATAAATGTAAGAACAAATTTTTAGCTGCTTTTGCTATTCTTGCACTTTTTATTTTATTTCAAACTCAAGCTTATTCTCAAGCTATTATGTTGGGAGTGAAGGGTGGAATAAGCATTCCCGAATTAAAAGGTGGAGGCACACCGCAAAGTGAAGGTTATTCATCAAGGTTAGCGCCTAATTTCGGTGCGTTTATTAATTATTTGCTCAATACTTATTTCTCTTTGCAGGCGGAAGTTTTGTTCTCCGGGCAAGGAGGTAAGCGAAATGGAATGCAGGCAATTAGCAACATCCCTAATCTGCCCGTCCCGCCTAATACAAATTTATATGCAAACTTTGATAATGAAACTATACTCAATTATCTCGAAATTCCGGTGATGGTTAAATACCTAATTTCTGGAAGCAACACCGGGGCATCAGCTTATATTGATGCTGGTCCTTACTTCGGGATTTTACTAAATGCAAAAACACAAACCAGCGGTAACAGTAAAATCTATCTTGACCAGGCGGGAACCATGCCTATATCCTTTAACGGGTATCCAATTCCTCCTCAAAGTTTTGATAATGAAACTAACATTACATCCGATATAAAAACATTAAATGTAGGAATTACCGGAGGAATCGGAATCACTCTAAACACAACAGCCGGGGAATTTGACATTGATTTACGCGGTGTTTACGGCTTTATTCCTATTCAATCTGATAAGACAAATGGTTCAAATAATACAGGTGCTCTATACTTAACAATTGGCTATGGTTTTAAGATATAAAATATTTTTAAGAAAAATTAATTGTGAAAAAATCCGGGAGGTTTTGCAATGAATATACTACTGGTTTCACCATACCGTGGAGCCATCTTTGAGTTTTCTGGCGTTAAAATGCAACCGCTCGGTGTTTCTTATATTGGCGCTGCATTAAAACACGCTGGGCACAATGTTCAAATAGAGCTTTTGGAAAATTCAGATTCCGTTCCGGATTTTACAGGAGCCGATGTTGTTGGTATTTCTTGCAATACCGTTCAATTTAACGCTGGGTTAAGAGTTGCAAAAGCTGCAAAGGAAGAAGGCAAAATTGTTATTATGGGTGGACCACATCCTACAAGCAGTCCGGAAGAAGCCCTACGCAGCGGCTATGTAGATTATGTTGTACGAGCAGAAGGCGAAGTTACTGCTGTTGAATTGTTGGCGGGAATAAAGTCCGGCAAGAATTTTAATCCGCGGGATGTTTTGGGCATCTCTTATATAAATAAGGAAGCTGGAACAATTGTTCATAATCCAAACCGCCCTTTTATTCAAAATCTTGATAACATTCCTTTCCCCATAAGAGAAGCTAATTGGAGATATAGCAAAGAAAGCAAATCAATTAATACTGGGGAGATTGAATATCCTTTAATAACATCACGTGGATGTCCTTACGGTTGCAATTTTTGCGATGTACATTTATTAGCCGGCAGAAAATTTCGCGCCCGCTCAATCGAAAATACAGTAAGAGAAATTGAAGAAATTATAACAAAGTATAACACCGAACGAATTTTAATTGTTGATGACATAATTAATTTTGACAACGAAAGACTTATTGAATTATTTGAGACTTTAATAAAAAGAAATTTGCCTGTCGTCCGCTGGGTTATGGGAAGGTCTGATCACCTTGTCAAAAATCCTAAAACAGCCGAAGTAATGGGCAGAGCCGGCGTCCGTCAAATGTTTCTCGGCATCGAAAGTCCAAATGAACGGATATTAAAAGCGTACAAAAAAGGCGGCAAAATTTCGCTGGGCTATTCTGTAAAAGCTGTTGAACTATTAAAGCAAAATGATATTGAAACATGGGGTGCTTTTCTTCTCGGCGAACCATCGGAAACCGAAGAAGATATTAAAAGGACAATTGACTTTGCAAAATTTATAAACCCCGGCATAGCACAGTTTTCTATTTTAACGCCGTATCCCGGAACAGGCCTGTGGCACGATGTTGAGAATAAAATCTTTACAAAAGATTGGGATAAATACGATGCGATGCACTCGGTCTTCATGACAGATAATATAGAGCCAGAAGTTTTAGAGAAAATGCTTATGAAGGCATACATCAATTTCTACCGGCAGCCGAAACGAATTTTACATGAAATATTTAACAAGAATCATTACGGAAGACCGGACTTAAAAAGAATTTTTGAAATTCTAAAAGCACTTAAAATAGTTTTTAGCAATGCTTAAATGAAAAAACTTATAGAAAATATCGGCGCTTACACAATATCCGCTTTTACCAAAATTGGAAAGATAGCAATCTTAACATATCAGTCGTTTATATCTATTTATAAAGCGCCGAAATATATTCAGCAGATTGTAGAACAGTTTATTTATATTGGCAGAAGATCGTTAGTTTTAGTTATTGTCATTTCTATATTCGTTGGGTTGGCAATTGGGGTTGAAGTTGGATTTCAGATGACCGAATTTACGCCTCACTGGACTGCGGGTGGATTAATATTAAGGACAATATTAATTGACATTGGGCCTCTAACACTTGGTTTGGTATTATCGGGCAGAGTTTCAGCAGGTGTTGCATCGGAACTGGGTACTATGAAGGTCACGGAACAGATAGACGCTTTACGCAGCTTTGCGATTGATCCAGTAGAGTATTTAGTAACTCCACGTTTAATAGCGGCAATGTTTGCAGTGCCTACTTTATTAATATTTTCAAATTTTATTTCAATTTATTTCGGCTATTATTCATGTCGTATGACAATAAACCTTACTTGGAACGCTTTCGTAAAGGGTCTCCGTTTTTCATACAATTTTAAGGATATAATTATAAGTCTTATAAAAGCATTTACATTTGGAGTAGCCATAGTTGTCTCAGGCGCATTTTATGGACTAAATTCCCAACGCGGCGCTAAAGGCGTTGGGAAAGCCACAACTCAAGCTGTTGTTCTGGCCTCCATAATGGTTTTTATTTTAAGCTATTTAGTATCATTAATTATGTTTTATATATGATAGAGATTTATCAACTATATAAATCTTTCGACAAACTCGCAGTATTAAAAGGCGTCGATTTAACTATATACGATGGCGAAATATTATCCATCATAGGCAAAAGCGGCGTGGGTAAATCTGTGCTGATAAAGTCAATTATTAATTTAATTGAACCGGACTCCGGGAAAATTATTATAGACAATATTGATGTAACGGGTTTTTCAGAAAAACAATTCAATAAAATAATCCGTCCCAAATTTAGTTATGTTTTTCAGAATGGAGCGCTGTGGGATTCGCTTACTGTAGGCGGAAATATAGACCTTGCTTTACAAATTGAACGCTGTTTGGATGAGAAAGAAAGAAAACTCAGAATTAAAGAAAGTCTTCACATGGTTGAGCTTGCTGATATTGAGAATGTATATCCCGATGAATTAAGCGGTGGCATGCTTAAAAGAGTTTCTATTGCAAGAGCCATTGCCACTAGGCCCAAATATTTACTTTACGACGAACCTACTACTGGTCTTGATCCTGTACTTGCTAATGTTATCAACAATTTAATTAAAAAATTAAATGATGAATTGGGAATTACATCTGTTATAATTACACACGATATTCTGGGAGCAAAAAATATTTCCGACCGCATAGCTATGTTGTATGATGGTAGAATAATTTTAACTTGTCGCGCTGATGAGATGAAAAGTCAAGATAACGAGATATTTAACGATTTTATTAAAGGCAAGGTGATTTTCGATGACAACTAAACAGAACGAATTTATAATCGGTATTACTATTTCCCTTGCAGTTATTATGCTTATTGCTACTACACTTTGGCTTGGCAAATCCAACTTTCTTTCTAAAGGAATGCAGCTGAATTTAATAGTAGAAAATGCTGATGGAATTCAAAAAGGCGACGAGATTTATTTCAGAGGTGTAAAAATCGGCAACGTGCTTGAAAGTTCTATTGTTAGAAACGGGGTTGTGTTAAATCTAAAAATTGATGAGATAGATAAAATCCCAATTGACTCAAAATTTGAAATATGTGATTTCAGTTTAATCAGCGGCAAGGCAATTCAAATTGAACCCGGCATTTCGAATCAATACTTTCTACCCGGAGACACCGTAAAAGGAAGTACTGCTTACGGAGTTAACCAGGCAATCGCTTCAATAAAAGATTTGACTCCAAAGATAAACAAGGTTCTTTCCAATTTGGACGCTTTAACCGGCAACGAAGTAAAAGACAAAGTAGAGCTTACATTAAATAATTTGAACTGTACGATTTCTCATTTGAATAATGAAGTAAACGGAAACCTTAAAAATATTTTAGCTATCATAAACGATATTACTTCCAACAACAAAGGTCATATTGATTCTTTATTTTTATCGCTTAATAATAACTCCGTCGAGCTTTCTAAATTTTTGAATAAATCGTCTGATGCCGTTGAACAGCTTAATTCGCTGCTTACAAGTATGAATGAAGGCAAAGGAAGTCTTGGCAGCCTTTTAAAAAATGATACTTTATATCATAATCTTACCCATTCGATTTCTTCTATTGATTCGCTTGTAACTGATATTAAAAGAAATCCCAAAAAATATATTAACGTGAGTGTGTTTTGATGGGTAATCTTGTTTTGAAAAAACATAAAGATTAAAAATGAAAGTCAAAGATATTCTCACCGAAAATGCTTTTACAGTATATCCAAATACTTCTCTAAAAGAGGTAATAAGAATATTTCACGAAAACAATTTAACGTCGCTAGTAGTTGTTAATGAGCACAATGAAGTAGTTGGTATGGTTACCTATTCCGATTTGTTCAGATATTTATTCCCCGATTATAATGAAATAGCCAACCACGGCGAATATCTATTTGATCCTCACTCCATTGAATTAAGAAACAAACCATATCTAGATAAACCGATTAAAGACTTCATGATAAAATCCCCCGAATCTATTGATTCTGAAAAGCCGGCAATTGAAGCCGCCGCAATAATGAAATCTTACAAAATTAAACAGCTGCCTGTAACAGAAAACGGAAAGTTAATAGGTATAATTACAATTAAAGAACTTCTAAAAATCTTCGTTATAGAAAAACTAAAAAACATGTAAAATAATTAACTATAGGAGGGTATAATGCCTTTAAAAAAAGAATACTCGAAAGACAAAGCAATTTGCAAAGTAACTTTCATTTTACCAAAGGAAATTGCAGAACAATTTGAGGAAGTTGCTTTAGTTGGTGATTTTAATAATTGGGATCCTAAAGCGAATTTATTTTATTGTATGAGTAGAGGTGTTCACGTTGTTTCAATTGAACTTGAAGCGGGCAAAGAATATCAGTTCAGATACCTGGCAGATGGTGAAGTGTGGTTAAATGAAGCCGAAGCAGATAAACATGTCGCTACACCTTATGGTTCTGAAAACAGTGTGATAGTTTTATAGGAGTTAAAAAATATTATTAAGAGGGGATAGAAAAATGAAAGCCCGTAATTTGTTTTTAGGAATTTTATTATTAGTTGGGTATTCATATGCTCAACAAAGTACCGGGTTACTCAGTAAATGGGTGCATCCTGGCAATGATATGATAAAAGAGAACGGATATCAGAGCGCACAAACCTGCGCAGTTTGTCACCAAGACGCTCTAGACGAAATAACACAGTCTGTTCACTGGTATCTTGCCTCTCCAATTAGGAACGTTCAAGGATTACCTGACAGTTCTTGGTGGGGAATGATAAACAGAGAATGTTCGCTATCCGGTTCCACTACCATAGCAAATTGGACAGCATCTACGAATGGAAAATTCAGTGTGCAATCCGCAGGCTGCGGCGTTTGCCATATAGGCTCTTTGACAGCTCCGCCAATGCCAGGTAAGATTGCAAAAGAATCAGAAAAGAATACAGTAGATTGTCTTGTTTGTCATTCAGAAAATTATGATTGGAGTAAAAGAGCAACATTGGTCAAAGATTCTAACGGCGTACACTGGGGAGTAGATATGTCTTTGAAAGCAGCATTAAGTATTACCAAAACTCCTACTAACGAAGCTTGCCTTAGGTGTCATGAACATTCTTTTTCCGAAGATTATAAAAGAGGAATGCCTTTTACACCTGAAAACGATGTGCATGCTAAAGCCGGGCTTAACTGCGTAACTTGCCACGTTACCGAACATCATAAAATAGCTAAAGGAATGTACGAATCGGATATGATTGCAAACGATTTGCCAGACGTTAATGTTTCATGTTCAAACTGCCATGGTAACAGTCCGCATACAAATAAAAATGCAAAAGTATTGAATGCTCATATAGAAAAAATTGCCTGCCAAACATGCCATATTCCAGAGGCGAGCGGCATTGTTTACGAAAATTGGGGCAAGCCGGTTAAAGACAATATTTATGGTAAATACAGCGAACTGTCAAAGTTTGACAAAATTCCCAGCAATCCCAAACTATATGTTCCAACTGACACGATAAAAATGGGACACCCTTCTTATATGTGGAGAGTGGCAAATACAAAAGAAAATAAAAATGCGCAAAGCTGGATGGCATTTGCTACTTCCAATATTAATACACCAGGCGCAAAAATTTTCCCGGTAAGAGGTCTAACGCAGGTGATGCTATTCGATAAAAAACTTAAAATGTGGCAGGCGCCGGGCATGGAATTTTTGAAAAATGATCCAAATATGGCAGAATTTCCATTGCTGCTTGCGCCTAATAGGGAAGTTTACAGCGAGACCGGAGATGTAAAAAAAGCTATTGATGCAGGTATGAAACCTTACGAATCAATGGGATTTAAATGGAGCGGCGAATGGATGGCTATGCAGGTGCCTGGTCTTTCTTATATTTCTGTAAACCACGGAGTTAAAAAGAATCCGCTCTCGTGCAGTTCATGTCATTCTAAAAACGGTGTAATGGATTTTAAAGCTCTCGGCTATACACAAAAACAAATTGAACAACTGGAGAAAAATAAATAAGAGAACAAAATGTTAAAAAAAATATTTCTGCCATTAGAAAATTCTCCTTATACCGCTGCTGCTTTAGACTATGCATGCTTTATTGCTAAACGACAGAACGCGGAAGTAACCGGCGGTATTTTTATGGACATAGAAAAAGTAAATACGCCCCTTGGCACGCTTGAAACCGATGGCGGTATAAAATGGATGGATGATATTGACGAAGAAACGGTATCTAACGCAAAACCAACAGTAGATTATTTAATGCATATCTTAAAAGATAAATGTGAAAGACAAAACGTAAAATATTCTTTTGAAACTGAGATTGGAATACCGAGTTCGCAGATTACTAACCTTTCAAAATATTACGACATAATAGTTACCGGCATAAAATCCGATTACGGTTTGATAAAAAGAAATTTTAAAGTATCGTTCCTCCAGAAAATACTTGAAACGTCTGCTTCGCCCGTTTTTGCCGTGCCGAATTATTTTAGAGCCATTCACAATATAATTATTGCTTACGATGCAAGTCTTACTGCTGCGAGGGCGCTTCAGAGATTTGTACACATAGCAGACTTTACCGATCAGAATATTATTATTGTTTCATCTTCAAAAGATTCGGCTTGGGCAAAAGATAATCTTAAAAGAGCAAAGGAATATCTTCTTTCATACGGCGCTCAAAATGTTGCCACAGATTATACTCAAATGGAAATAATAAAAGTTTTACAATCGTCTTATTTCGATTTTGCCGATTTGATTGTTTTGGGCTCGCATTCTCAAAATATTGTTAAGGATATTTTTGTAGGTAATCTCACGAAGCAATTGATTATGGATGCTAAAAAAGCATTATTTATAGGAATTTAATTATCATAATAATCTATTTTAACAATTACAGAAGGAGAGATAAATGGAATTAGGCATAATTAACTCTACGGATCTTTACCGACTTCCTTGGACATTACCAGATAATGGAATCTCATGGCTTGAACCCACTGCACGATGTAACTTGAATTGTTATGGATGCTATCGAAAAAATATTAAAGATTCCCATAAATCTATGGAACAGGTCAAACATGAGCTTGATGTGTTTCAGTCATTAAGAAAAACTGATTGCATCTCAATTGCTGGCGGTGAGCCGCTTTTATATCCGAATATTGTAGAGCTTGTAGCGGAAATAAAATCCCGCGGGCTAAAGCCTATTATTAATTCTAACGGAATAGCTCTTACTAAAGAATTATTGCACGAACTAAAAGAAGCAGGCGTGTTTGGTTTTACTTTCCATATCGATAGCAAACAAGGGCGCGGACGCGGTCCTCAGTGGGAAGGCAAAAATGAACTTGAGTTAAATGAACTGAGATTGTATTACGCAGAGATGCTTGCCGCCGAAGGAGGAATTGCGTGTTCATTTAATTCCACTGTTTACGGCGATACTTTACAATATGTACCAGAATTAGTTAACTGGGCACAAAAACATATTGATATTGTTCACACTATGGTTTTCATTTTGTTTAGATATATTACTCCTGATTTACCTTATGATTTTTATGCTGGAGATAAGAAAATTGAGTTCGATGAAATTCATTATCATTCAAACAAAGAGGAAATAACAAACTTAATGTCTCCACAAATTGTTGCAGAAATAAGAAAGAAGTTCCCCGAATTCTCTCCCGCAGCATTTTTAAATGGAACTCACAAAGCCGATGATTTTAAATGGCTTCTGACCGAACGAATAGGAACTAAGGACAAAATTTTTGGTTACCTCAATAATAAGTTCATAGAAATGGTAATGGAATTTTATCATTACAGAAACGACAGATATTTATCATACGCTTCTCCCAAAACATTAAGTTTAGGCAGAGCAACTTTGTTTAATCTTTGGGGGATAAATAAAAGCGTTCGCAAGGCATTAAAAAAATATCTTGGATATTTAGCGGTAAATCCTTTTAGAATATTCAAGAAAGTTTATATGCAATCGATCATGATTATTCAGCCTGTGGATTTTATGCCCAACGGAGACCAGAGTATGTGCGACGGCTGCCCGGATATAACGGTATGGAAAGACAGGAATGGGAAAGACCAACTGGTTTGGTCGTGTCGCCTTGAAGAGCCGATGCAGTACGGTGTATTTTTAAAAACTGTTCCTAAAAATTAAACAATATAAAGAAGGAGTAAACAATGAAAGTTTCAGAAATAATGAATACCGAGGTTCATACTATTCTGCCGGATACACCAATGAAAATAGTTAACCGAACAATGCAGAAGTATAATTTGGGATATCTTTTTATAGTAAATGAAAAAAAAGAAATTCAGGGTGTAATTACTTATACTGATTTATTCCGATTAGTTCTCCCCTCTTATCAAAAAGTAATGGAGGAAGGTTTACTTTGGCTTTCCCCTGAAGTAATTGAAAGTCAGGCACAGAATTTAATGGATAGACCGGTTAAAGAGTTTATGGAAAAAGATGTTTTGAAAATTCATCCTAACGAAATGGTTTTTAAAGCAGGTGCAGAAATGATTGCTCATAGTGTAAAACAAATTCCCGTTGTTGAAAACAATAAGTTAGTAGGTGTAATAAGTTTTCATGATATCCTCTGGGAATTGTTAATGATAAATAGATAATCATAAAATAATTTAATACTTTATCCTAAAAAAAGGATAAATATGAATAATAAATACCAATCACTCGTTAAAGAATTGCTGTCACTTGCAAACATAGAAATAAATGGCAAAAATCCATGGGATATTCAGGTTCACGATGATCGCTTTTACAAACGTGCCGTTACCGAAGTTGAACTTGGTCTTGGTGAATCTTATATGGATAATTGGTGGGACGTTCAGAAACTTGACGAAATGATTTTTAGAATTATTCGAGCTGATTTGCAAAATAAAGTTAAACGTAATCTTAAAGTTGCACTTCAACTGGCGGGATTTTATTTAATAAATATGCAGGCAAGGCGCCGGGCTTTTATTATTGGTGAAAGACATTATGATTTAGGTAATGATCTTTTCCAGAATATGCTCGATAAAAGAATGAACTACAGTTGCGCATACTGGAAGAATGCAACTAACTTAGATGAAGCTCAGGAAAATAAACTCGATTTGATCTGCAAGAAGATTTATCTAAAATCAGGGATGCGCGTGCTTGATATCGGCTGTGGCTGGGGCGCTTTTGGAAAATATGCTGCTGAAAAATATGGAGCAGAGGTAGTTGGAGTTACGGTTTCAAAAGAGCAAGTAGCACTCGGTAAAGAATTATGTAAAGGTTTACCTGTTGAATTCAGATTGCAGGATTACAGAGAGATAAATGAAAAGTTTGATCGCATTGTTTCAGTTGGAATGATTGAACACGTCGGATATAGAAATTACAGAGAATATTTTAAGATAGCAGAACGAAATCTAAAAGACGACGGATTATTTTTACTTCACACAATTGGTGAAATTCGTTCTACAAAAAATACGGATGCCTGGACGCATAAATACATTTTTCCAAATGGAATGTTGCCATCAATTGCACAACTTGCAAAAGCCGTTGAAAATTTATTCATTATAGAAGACTTACATAACTTTGGCGCGGATTACGATAAAACATTAATGGCTTGGTATGATAACTTCAAAAACAGTTGGGATAAAATAAAAGATAAATACAATCAACGCTTTTACAGAATGTGGAAATATTTTTTACTTTCAAGTGCCGGCGCATTTAGAGCGAGAAATAAAATGCAACTCTGGCAAATAGTTCTTTCAAAGAAAGGTGTTTTAGGTGGATATATTCCTGTTCGATGATTTTAACTTTTTTGTTAGAAACGATAGTCACAAGGCAATCTCAATAAGACAAGAGATTACTTCGCTCGTAATGGCCGAGAATGTATTTGTTGTGAGAAGACAAAGTCGATGATGCAATCTAAACATAAAATCAATAACTTCGTTTCATGGTTGGAAGTTTAATGATTATCAATTTACTTTTTGCACATAAAGTCTTGAGCAATTTTTTCAATAACTATTGGAGAGTATAAATCATGCATCCGAATATTTATTCTAAACTTCAGCTACAAATCCAATCTGAAATGCGTGCTTTTGTAAAAGAAGATGTGCCAACTCAGCTTTTATTAGACCTTGATGCTGATAAAATAAAATTTCCCAAAGATTTTATTGAAAAAGCTGCAAAGAGAAATTTATTAGGATTAAGATTTCCCAAAGAATACGGTGGTCGAGATTTAAGTTGGAAAGAAGAAGTTGTAGCTTTAGAAGAAATAGGTGTGCTCGGTACAACATTACCCTGTCTTTATTCGCTGGTTAGCATTGTTGGGGAGGCGATAAACAAATTTGGAACGGTTGAACAAAAGGAAAAATATCTTGTGCCAACACTTGCTGGTAAGTTAACCACTGCAGAAGGTTTAACTGAACCACGCGGCGGATCAGACTTTTTTGGAGCAACAACTACCGCAAAGCGTGATGGTGATTATTACATCATTAACGGTCAAAAAAGATTTATTGTAGGTGCTGAAGGTGCTGATTATTTTTTAATTTATGCCCGTACTGGCACAGATGAACGCGGAAAAGGACTGATGAGCGCCTTCCTTGTTGATAGAAAAATGGGTGTTGAAGTTGAACATATTTATGGATTAATGGGAACTAGAGGTGGAGGCACTGGACGTATAATTTTACGCAATGTAAAGGTACCTAAGGAAAATCTTATTGGTGAAGAAAATAAAGCAGAAGAAATATTCAATCAAATGATGATTCCCGAAAGGATGACAAGTGCAGCTGGTGCATTAGGTACTGCGCGTTCAGCTTTAGAAATTGCGGCACGTTATAGCAACAAACGAAAAGCTTTTGGTAAAAAAATCAGAGCTTTCGAAGCCGTTAGTTTTATGATTGCTGATAGTTTAACCAAGTTAGATGCTGCTAGAGCACTGGTTCACGCTACCGCTCAGTCTATTGATAACCAGGTTGATGCATCGCTACAAAGACGGCTTGTATCCGAATCTAAAAAATTTGCTGCCGATACTGCTTGGGAAGTAATTAATAATGCAATGCAGATTATGGGCGGTATCGGTTATACAAACGTCTTCCCTATCGAAAGAATGTTGAGGGATACAAGACTTATTATGATATGGACTGGAACAAATGAGATTATGAACCTTGTGATTCAACATGAGTACTTTAAGCAGTTGCTTACAAATGATGGTGAGTTTGTCCAAAAGGATATTCGTAATCTGGAAAAAGATGCAGTTGATGCTGATAAAACTGATGAGAAAGTTTATGAATGAATTATTTTAATTAAACTACAAGATCCTAATTTATTATGGAAATAATTTCACAAATACCAAAAGACTTAGCCAACTTTTTGTTGGTTGTAATTTTCTCACTCTTGATTGGTCTTGAGCAGAGAAAACTTCACATCGAACTTGAGTTTGAATCACTGTTTGGTACTGATCGCACAATTACTTTGATAGGTATTTTTGGATTTATTCTTTACATACTTAATCCCGTAAATCTAACTTTATTTTTTGCGGGTGGATTTGTACTTGCAGCATTGTTAGGCATTTATTATTTCAATAAGATTAAAGTTAAAAATCAATGGGGATTAACCTCTGTGGTTATTGCGCTGATAACATATTGTCTCACTCCTCTAATCTATTTACAGCCGCCCTGGATGGTAATGTTAATCTTTGTAACAATTTTAATTGTAGTTGAAATCAAAGAAAGTTTATTCCAGTTTTCTAAAAAATTTGACCGAAATGAATTTACCACGCTTGCAAAGTTTATAATTATTGCCGGAATAGTTTTACCATTACTGCCGCACGATCCAATATCAAAATGGATAAACATTTCTGCTTATCAAATCTGGTTATCAATCGTAGCTGTTTCAAGTATTTCTTATTTCAGCTATTTGTTAAAAAAGTTTGTTTTCCCAAATTCCGGAATAATTTTATCCGCAGTTTTGGGTGGATTGTATAGTAGCACTGCTACTACAATTATTCTGGCAAAAAAAAGTAAAAAAGAAAATGATTTTGTTTCCATAACATCCGGAATTGTTGCTGCAACCGGAATGATGTACATCAGAATATTAATACTTGCATGGATCTTTAATATTAATGTGGCGATGAAGTTATTACCTTATTTTGTTGTATTTGTAATTATAAGCGCAATTATAATTGGTTTGCTGGAAATAAAAAGAAAAACAATTAATAATGAGCCATTAAAAGTAAACAACACTCAAAATCCATTGGAGTTTAAAACTGCTTTAGTATTTGGATTACTTTTTGGATTCTTTGCCGTGTTAACGAATGTGGTTGTGACTAATTACGGAAATATGGGAGTTAATATTCTTTCTTTTATTGTTGGGGTAACAGATATTGATCCATACATATTAAATCTTTTTCAACACACTGATAGCAGCTTGCATATAAATACAATTGTTAATGCTACAATTATTGCATCTGCCAGTAACAATCTTATAAAAATGATTTATGCTTTGATTTTGGGTGAAACTAAAATTAAGAGAAACCTTATTCTCGGCTTCTCTGTTTTGATTGTTGCAAGTATTCTATCTGTTGTTATTTGATGTCAATTAAAAAAGATAACATTATTGATAAAAAGATTATTTTACTTCAATTCATTATCAATAACAAAAAATGATTGTCATTGCGAGGAGGAAGTCCGAAGCAATCTCAAAGAATGAACGGCAAAGCAGATTGATTCACTTCATTTCATTTCGCCTGCAATGACATTCAATTGGTCATTACGAGGAGCAAGAGCGACGAAGCGATCAAAAAAATAAGCATTAGCAAAATTAATTTGGTAAACATAAAATGGATTTAGAAAAGTATTTATCAAAATTTGATTACGAAGCCCGAAAGAAAATGAAAATCCAAATTCCTGAATTATTGGAATTATTAAAGAATGACGAAGTTCAATTTATTGATGTTCGTTTCAAAGAAGAATTTGAGCTTTGGCATTTTTCATTTTCTATAAATATCCCACTTAATGAAATGCCGGATAGATTAGACGAAATAAATAAAAATAAATTAGTTGTAACTGCTTGTCCGTATTACGATAGAGCAATTATGGGTAGAATATTCCTGATGCAAAATGGATTTAATGCAAGATATTTAGTTGAAGGTCTTTTAGGATTAGCGGATTATTTACGAGGCGATAATGCAAAACATTTTTATACATCATTAAATAAATAAGAGTAAACAATGTCAAAATTTGGATTAGCCCTTGGAGGAGGCGGCGCAAGAGGTTTAGCTCACATTGGTGTGCTAAAAGTACTTGATGAAGAAAACATTAAGATTCACTCAATTACCGGTTGCAGTATGGGCGCACTTGTTGGTGGATTGTATGCTTACTACGGCAATGCAAAGGAAGTTGAAGAGTTTATTTACAAAGCAATGAAACATCCTAAATTTATTGAGCTCGGAACTGATAAACTAAAAGAGAATAATAAGCCCGATAAAAGTTATTTCGAGAGGTTTTTTGATTACGTTGAGACAAGAATTCAAGCTTTAAGAGCGTTAAATCGTCTTTCTTATTTTAATGAAGAATTAACTAACGAAATTTATCAGATGATTCCTGATGTTCCAATTGAAAATCTTAAGATAAAATATTCGGCTATCGCTACGGATTTACTTTCTGGTGAAGAAGTTAATTTTACAAGAGGAAGTTTAAGACAGGTAATAAAAGCAAGTTCAGCAATACCGGGAATTTTTCCACCGGTTAGATTGGATAATTATTTTTTAATTGACGGTAGCGCATCGGAAAGTGTGCCTGCCGGTAGAGTGCGAGAAATTGGTGCCGATAGAGTTTTAGGCGTTGATGTTACAAGATGCATTAAAACTATTGAACAACCGCAAAATGTTTTTGAGATACTTTATCGTGCTGAGGATATTACTTCTTTTCATCTTTCTGTTTTAAGATTAAGAGAAGCCGATTTGGTTATTCGTCCACAAGTTAGACATTTAACCTGGGCTGATTTTGGTATGGCAAGCGAAATAATTGCTGCAGGTGAGAAAGCTGCTAGAGAGAATATCACTGAAATTAAAAAACTGGTAAATCGAAATTCTTTTCTGTTAGGACTAAAGCATTACATCAAAAAATTAAAAGGAAATGCTTAAACAAAAGCTGCTAACCAATGAATAGAGAGTTACTTCTTAATAATTTAAAATCTAATCCAAATAAAATTTGGGATGTAGTTATAATTGGCGGCGGAGCAACTGGTTTAGGTGCTGCTGTTGATGCAGCTTCAAGAGGATTTGAGACTTTACTTGTTGAGCAATCTGACTTTGCAAAAGCTACTTCAAGCAGAAGTACAAAACTTGTTCACGGCGGAGTAAGATATTTAGCTCAAGGCGATTTGTCTTTGGTATTCGAGGCACTTCACGAGCGCGGATTACTTCTACAAAACGCTCCTCACCTGGTAAGGAATCAACAATTTATTATTCCAGTTTATGAATGGTGGGAAGGTCCCTTTTACAACATCGGGATGAAAGTTTATGATTTGATGGCTGGCAAATTGGGACTTGGTCCTTCGCAAAAAATTTCTAAAGAGGAAACATTGGCTGCAATTCCAAATCTTGACCAAAATGGATTGCTCGGTGGAGTAATTTATTACGATGGACAATTTGATGATTCGCGGCTTGCAATTAATCTTGCTCAAACAGCAGTTGATAACGGTGCAACGGTACTTAACTATATCAAAGCTGTTGGATTTACGAAAGATGAAAATGGATTATTAAACGGAATTAAACTACTTGATATAGAAACCAATGAAATATTTTTTGTAAAAGGTAAATCATTTATTAATGCTGCCGGTATTTTTGTCGGTGATATAAAAAAACTGGATGAAGAAGAATCTGCAAACTCGGTAATTCTTAGCCGCGGAGTTCATATTGTTCTTGATAAATCTTTTCTTCAGGGCGATTCTGCAATTATGATTCCTCATACTTCTGACGGCAGAGTTTTATTTGCAGTGCCTTGGCATAACAAAGTAATTATTGGCACAACCGATACTGAAGTAAAAGAACCCTCACTTGAACCAAGAGCATCTGAAGAAGAGATAAATTTTCTGTTAAATACTTCTGCGAAATATTTATGCAAAGATCCTAAACGCGAAGATGTGTTAAGTGTTTTTGCCGGTTTACGACCTTTGGCTATTTCAAACGGTAATATTATTCCAACAAAAGATATTTCAAGGAAACATCAAATAACCGTTTCACTTTCTGGCTTGATAACAATTACTGGCGGCAAATGGACTATCTATAGAAAGATGGCTGAAGATATTATTGATAAAGCAATTTTAGTAGGTGGACTTGAAGAGAAAGAATGTGTAACTAAAAATCTTCCTATCCATGGCTATTTAAAAAACACAAATTTCGGTGAGCCGTTATATTGTTATGGGACTGATAAAATACAAATTGAAGAAACTTTGCTTGCAGCGAATCCGCAATTGAAAGAAAAACTTCATCCGTCATTTCCGTATCTGAAAGCAGAAGTTGTCTGGGCAGTAAAAAACGAAATGGCAAGAACAATTGAAGATTTTTTAGCTCGCAGAGTTCGAGCATTATTTTTGGATGCAAGAACAAGCATAGAGATTGCACCGGAAGTTGCAAAACTAATGGCTCAAGAATTACAAAAAGATTCTGATTGGGTTGAAAATCAAATTGAAAAATATACACAGCTTGCACAAGGTTATTTACTATGAAAGTTAATGTGTCATTGCGATAAGCGATGACAGCTAATTAGTCATTGCGAGAGACGATAGTCTCGAAGCAATCTAAAGAATAGCAGATAGATTGCCGCGTCTCTATGTATTAGGAATCGCAATGAATGAAAGCGAAGCGGGTAGCGACGAAGCAATCTATAAAAATATTTTATAATTTTACTGTAAATGCAAGTAAGAACAAAAAATGAAATGCAATTAAACACAAATAAAAATACAATTATAGTAGCGCATCGTGGAGCTTCTTATGCGGCACCAGAAAATACAATTCCATCTTTTGAATTGGCTTTTAAGGAAGATGCCGATTTTATTGAAGGTGATTTTTGGCTAACAAAAGATAACGAGATTGTTTGCCTTCATGATCCCGATACTAAAAGAGTTGCAAACCAAAAAGTAAAAGTTCAATCAGCAACTCTATCCGAGCTCAAAAAGATTGATGTTGGAATATGGAAAGGTGATCAATTTAAAGGAACAACAATTCCAACTCTCCAGGAAGTGTTAAATATTATTCCAAAAGGCAAAGGTATTTATATCGAAATAAAAGATGATCGAAAAATATTTGTTGAGAAACTCAGAGAAATAATTAACCAATCTGATATTCAAAAAGAGAAAATCAGGATAATAGCTTTTA
Organism: Melioribacteraceae bacterium 4301-Me; assembly: GCA_041538185.1. Lineage (NCBI taxonomy): Bacteria > Pseudomonadati > Ignavibacteriota > Ignavibacteria > Ignavibacteriales > Melioribacteraceae > Pyranulibacter > Pyranulibacter aquaticus. The sequence goes on from JBGORM010000001.1 coordinate 199,581, forward strand.
ATCCAAATACGGTTCGGCTGGCAAAAGATATTCTGCCTGAAATCAAAACTTATTGGTTATTTGGATGGTATTTTTCAAAAAAGAAATGCTTAAAATCATTGGCGCAAAGAAGATTGATGCAAACGCTTATAAAACTTAACTGTGATGGAATAGATGTAAATGCTGCCCCTTATATTGATGAAAAGCTTGTTAAATCTCTGCGGGAAAATGATCTGGATTTTTGCGCTTACGATGTTGATAAAGTTGAAGATGCTGTAAGATTAATTAATTTTGGTATTGATTCAATAACAACAAATTCACCTTGGAAGATGAGAGAAGAAATTAGGAAACATTACAATGATTGAAAGTGAACTGAATAATCTTAGAACCAAAATGTATTTCTGGGTGAATAATAAAGATAATCATGGAAAAACTAATGAGAGAATCGATGAAAACAAAACTAATTTATAAAAAAAGATTCTGTGAATTTTTATAAGCTTTTAAGAGCTTATTCGTTTTAGTTACTGTCTTATTTTGAAGTATTTGTTTTAAACTATCCTTAGTAGCCCTCAATTTTATATATTTGATTTAAGAAAAACCATAATTCTATTTAACTATGAAAAATATATTCATTGCCATTTCAGTACTAGGTATTTTTATTTTTCTTACCTCGTGTGGACAAAATCGTAATATCAAAGAAATAGATTTAGCGAATGATAAATCAAACTTTGATTCTGTCAACAATCAATATCAATCTAAAATTTATGTTGCTGTCTCTACAATGATTTCGCCGGTTGAAACTTTCAATCTTTATAAAGACTTGATTGATTACATTTCTTCTAAACTTGGAGTGCCAATCGAGTTCAAGCAAAGAAAAACCTATGGCGAAGTGAATGAGTTATTGAAAGAGAAAAAACTTGATTTTGCTTTTATCTGTACAGGTGCTTATGTTCAGGAGAAAGATGAGCTGCCGGTTGAATTGTTAGTTGTTCCTGTAATTGACGGAAAAGCATTTTATAATGCTTATGTGATTGTTAATAAAAACAGCAGCATAAAAACTTTTAATGATTTGAAAGGGAAATCTTTTGCTTTTACCGATCCTTTATCAAATACTGGATATTTGTTTGTAGTTAATCTGCTGAAAGAAAAAAGAACCAATCCGGAAAAATTTTTCAGTAAAACAATTTTCACATACGCACACGATTATTCAATACAGGCGGTTGCCCGCAATTTGGTAGACGGCGCAACAGTTGACGGACTTGTTTTTAATTTTATAGAACACACTCAACCCGAAAAATTAAAAACAGTTAGAATCATTATGAAATCAAAAGATTTCCCAATTCCTCCATTTGTTGTTCAAAAAGGGATGAATCCGAAGCTTAAGAAGAAGTTAAAATCCATTATGATCAATCTTCACAATGAACCCAAAGGCAGAGAACTTCTAAAAAAAATAATGATTGACAAGTTTATTGAAGGGAATGATGAGCTTTACAAATAAAAGTTTTCGCCAGATAAAATTTAAGATGCCTCTATTCTGGAAATTTTCACTTGCAATTGTAACTATTGTCCTTGTCTTCGGTTCAATCAATTCAATTCTTATTTATAATAATGTTCAATCAGCTCTTCAGACTGAAACTGAAAAGCGCGCTTTGTTTATTGCAAAAAGCATTTCCAATCAAATAACTTCTGCATTATTGTTTGAAGATTATGTTGCTCTTCAAAATACAATCAATAGTATAAAAAATATTGATTCAGCAATTGCATATATTTTTGTTCTTGATGTCAACGACAATCTCGTGGTTCATACTTTTGAAGATGTTTTTCCGCGTAGTCTTATTTTAGCGAACTCTTTAAGTGACAATCAGCAATACAATTCACAGCTGATAAAATTCAAAGGTAAAGGTGGTGAGCTAATTCTTGATATTGCAGTGCCGGTATTAAGCGGCAAAGTGGGAAAGGTTAGAGTTGGAATCATTGAAAGCTTTATTCAAAGTGATGTTCAAAAAACTGTTAATGTTTTTTGGATTATGGTGGCAGTGTTTTTAGGTGTTGGTATCATCGGTGCTTTTGTGTTTGCAAATTTTATAACTAAGCCAATAAAGACTATTCAGAATGTTGCGGATAATATTGAATTGGATCAGATAGGCAAAAAAGAAGTTCCTCAAATTAAAATTCGTGAAAAATTATTTGACAGAATTAAAATGCTTTTTAGAGCAGAAGACGAAATAGATATTCTTGCTGATAAATTTAATCAAATGATAATTCGTTTAGATAAAGCTTATCGCGACTTACAAAATGCACAAACAACTATTATTCAATCAGAAAAACTTGCAACTGTCGGAACTCTTACTGCTGGACTTGCTCACGAGATAAATAATCCAGTAGCTGGCTTGCAAAATTGTATAAGAAGAATTAAAAATGATCCCGCAAACATTGAACAGAATAAAAAGTATCTGGTTATGATGGAAAGTGCAGTTGAAAAAATTGAAAAAGTTGTTGGCAGTCTGCTAAACTTTTCAAGAAGGCAAAGCGGTGACTTTATGAGTTTGTCTATTGATGAAATTGTTGAAAATTCTTTACTGCTTGTTAGCCATCGTATTGAAAAATTAAGAATATCTATTACAAGAAACTTCCCATCTCATTTGCCGAAAATTAAAGGGAATAAAAATCAGCTTGAGCAAGTAATGTTGAATTTGTTTATAAATTGTATTGATTCATTAGAAGAAAAAATAAGTGCGAATACTGAAACTGAAAGGAAAATAATTTTATCTGCTTTACAGGAAAATAATTTTGTAAAAGTTGTTATTGAAGATACTGGGATAGGGATTCCAAGAGACTTAATTGATAAAATTTATGATCCCTTTTTTACAACAAAGTCTCCGGGCAAGGGAACGGGCTTAGGACTTTCGATTGTGTATAATATTATTGAAGCGCACAATGGAAAAATTTATTTTGAAAGTGAAGAAGGAAAAGGTACGATTGTAACTTTACATTTACCGATTTACTGATTTTTGTTGAATTAATTATATATCCTCTACAAGGATTTTATAACTTTGATTACAGATATTTTACAATAATTTAACCTCTACGAGGTTTTGGTATAGAAAAAAATCCCGTAGAGACTTAATTATTGTAGAAAAAGAAATGAGATGAAAAGCAACATCCTCGTAGAGGATGAATAAATAAATATTACATATCTCTCTGTGTAACAAAAATAATTACAAAGAAAAGCAAAGTAAGCTGCAAAGAGAAAGAAATATGAAAAAATTAAACATCTGTATTGTTGAAGACGAAGAAATTTTGCGAGTGTCACTAAAGGATGATTTACTCGATGCAGGATACTCTGTAAAGGATTTTGAAAATCCATTTAAAGCTCTTGAATATTTCCAAAAGAAAAGTTGTGATATAATCATTTCCGATATTCGTCTGCCTGAGATGAATGGAATTGAACTGCTTTCAAAAAGCAAATCAATCAATCCCAATGTTTTTGTAGTAATGATGACGGCCTTTGGCTCAGTTGAAACCGCAGTTGAAGCAATGAAAAAGGGCGCTTACGATTATATCACAAAGCCATTTGATAAAGATGAACTGCTTCTTATCATTGATAAAATAAAAGAAATAAAATCTCTTCAATCGAAGAATTTAGATTATCAAAATTACTTTCAGGACCAATTCAACTTTGATGCATTTGTTGGAAACAGTCAGTATGTAAATGAACTGAAAGAAACATTAAAGATAATATCACAAACCAATTCAACAGTTTTAATTACAGGAGAAACTGGAACGGGCAAAGAGTTAATTGCGAATCTTATTCATTACAATTCCCCGAGAAAAGATAAACCGCTTGTCAAAGTTAGTTGTGGAATTTTATCAAGAGAAGTTATTGAAAGTGAATTATTTGGTCATGAAAAAGGTGCATTTACCGGTGCAGATAAACTTCGCATTGGCAGATTTGAAAAAGCTGATCAGGGAACAATTTATCTTGATGATATTGATGATGTTCCACTAGAAACCCAAATTAAATTATTGCGTGTACTTCAGGAACAGGAAATTGAAAGAGTGGGAAGCAGTGAACCAATTAAAATTGATGTGCGAGTGATTGCTTCAACCAAAGCCGATTTGAATAAGCTGATTAAAGAAGGGAAATTTCGAGAAGATTTATATTACAGATTAAATGTTCTCCCAATAAATTTAAAGCCGCTTAGAGAACGTAAAGATGATATAATTCCCTTGTTCAATTATTTTCTAAATCAGTTTGCTTATCAAAAACAATTTCAGATAGAGGAAAATGTTTTTGAGGTTTTGCAAAATTATGATTGGCCTGGAAATGTTCGTGAATTAAAAAATATTACTGAACGACTTTCGATTCTATGTTATGATTGTAGAATTACAACCAGTCGTCTTCCAGGGGAATTATTTTCCAATAAAAAAAATTTAGAAGCTATTATTTCTGATCAGAATAAGTCGTTGAATGAAATTCTGGAAGAAGTTGAAAAATCATTAATTCAAAAAGCACTAATAAAGACTGGTAATAATAAAGCAAAAGCAGCAGAGCTGCTTGGTCTGCCGCCTTCTACATTGAAAAGTAAAATTGAGAAGTATGGAATTAATTAATCCTTAGTGCTCCTTTGTGAAATACTCTTTGTGTACTTCGTGATTAAATTTTTTCACCACTAAGTACACAAAGGTGCACAAAGTAAATCCTCGTCGAATCTTCGTCGTCTTCGCCAAAATTTCGTTTTATCAAACTCCTTGTTATAAACAAAAATCTATATAATCAAATTTAATTGCAGTTTATTTCTGTGGCATTTCTTTTGCATTTAATCAGTAAAAAAGAGAATAAAATGTTTGGTAATTTAGGGGCAACAGAAATTTTAATTATTGTTGGAGTAATTGCATTACTCTTTGGTGCTAAGCGAATTCCCGAAATTGCTAAAAGTATCGGGAAGGGAATTTACGAATTCAAAAAAGAAATCAAATCAATTGAAGACATCACAAAATAAAATCTAGAAGGAGAGATATGAAAAAGTTATTCTTATTTATGTTCATTTTACTTTTATCATCGAACATTTTGTTTGCTCAAGAAGTTACAAAAAAAGGAAGAGTATCCGGTTATATGTTCGGTGACTTTTTTTATAATGCTGCAAGAGATGTCGATATAAATTCTTTATCAAATACAGCAAATGGAGGTAGAAAGGATTTAAACGGTATTCAACTAAGAAGAATTTATTTTACTTATGATTACGATATTTCAGAGAAATTTGTAACTCGGTTTAGACTCGAAGCTGACCAAGAAGCCAATACAAGCAATGGCAAAATAGGCGTGTTTGTAAAAGATGCTTACTTACAATGGAAAAATATTTTTAAAGGAAGCGATTTTATCTTTGGCGTTCAACCAACGCCTTCTTTTGAAATTTCCGAAACTTTTATGGCTGAAAGATACCTCGAAAAAACTATTATGGATTTAAGAGGATTTGAAAGTTCCAGAGACCTTGCTGTTTCATTAAAAGGAAATTTAGATTCAAAAGGAATTTTAAAATATTGGTTGATGGTAGGAGATGGAAGCGGTAACAAGCCTGAGACAGACAAATACAAAAGATTTTATGCTCATCTTCAGTATTCACCTTTTTCAAATTTTACAACAACACTTTATACAGATTTGAAATCTCGTCCTGATATTAAAGATCCCTTTAACCCAACTTCGTCTTTAAGTAATAACGATTTAACTTATGCGTTTTTTGCAGGATATAAAGAAAAAAACAAATTTATGGCAGCTACGGAAATATTTTTAAGTTCACGACAAAATGATATAATATCAGGTGGTTCTGTTAAAAATAAAAATGCTTTCGGTATTACACTTACTGGTTCGTATTATTTTTCGCAGCAAATATCTTTTCTAATTAGATATGATTATTTCGACCCCAATGTAAATTCAAATTATAAAGGCGATTCAAGAAACTTTTTCATATTTAGCCTTAATTATTATCCCGATGAAAAAGTGACTATCAGTCCAAATGTTGTAGTTGAAACTTACGAAGCAACTCCAAACGGAAAAAGTTTTAATGCATCAATTACACCGAGAATAACATTTTTCTATTCGTTCTTATAAATATTAATCGTCGATGTCATTCCCACACAAGCGGGAATCCAGAAGAAGAATAAAATGGATACCCGCTTTCGCGGGTATGACAGAAAAACGAAGTGTCATTCCCGTGTAAATCTACCTGTCGGCAGACAAGCGGGAATCCAGAAAAAGAATAAAATGGGAGAAACAATAAAATGGATATCTGCTTTCGCGGGTATGACAGAAAAACGCAGTGTCATTCCCGCGTAAGCGGGAATCCAAAACCAAGAATAAAATGTGACAATGAAAGACGAAAGTGTCATTCCCGCGCAAGCGGGAATCCAAAAAGATGACACTAATGTTAGTCTATTATTCTCGTATAAATGAGAACCCAAAAAAATGAATCAATATTATGTATACATATTAGCCAGCAAGAAAAATGGAACGCTTTATATAGGTGTGACTAACGATCTAATAAGACGAGTTTATGAACATAAAGCAGGACTTATAGAAGGTTTTACAAAAAAGTACAATGTTAAAATGCTGATATATTATGAAGTACATAAAGATATTAACGAAGCCATCAAACGCGAAAAGGCAATGAAGAAATGGTTGAGAAAATGGAAGATAGAATTAATAGAAAAGTCAAATCCAGAATGGAGAGATTTGTATGAAGAATTAGTTTAACATAGATACCCGCTTTCGCGGGTATGACAGAAAAACGAAGTGTCATTCCCGTGTAAATCTACCTGTCGGCAGACAAGCGGGAATCCAGAAAAAGAATAAAATGGGAGAAATAATAAAATGGATACTCGCTTTCGCGGGTATGACAGAAAAACGCAGTGTCATTCCCGCGTAAGCGGGAATCCAAAACCAAGAATAAAATGTGACAATGAAAGACGAAAGTGTCATTCCTGCACAGGCGGGAATCCAAAAGAAAGAATAAAATGGGAGAAACAATAAAATGGATATCTGCTTTCGCGGATATGACAATGAAAGGCGAAAATGTCATTCCCGTGTAAAAGGGAATCCAGAAAAAGAATAAAATGGATACTCGCTTTCGCGAGTATGACAGAAAACCAAAGTGTCATTCCCGCGCAAGCGGGAATCTATAAATAACGAAGAAGGTTATAAATAAACGGAGAATAAATAATGTCAGAAGAAATTAAAGAAATAGAAAAAGAAACCCAGCATATTGGACGAGATGAATTTCTTTCCAAACTAGTAAAGATTGGAGCCGGCACACTTGCAGCAACAATTGTTAGTAATGGAATGCTTGGTACGGCCTCAAAACTAATTGCAAAAAGTAAAAATGAAACTCCGGTGAAAAGAAAATATCATTATGGAATGGTTATAGATACACGCCGCTGTGTTGGATGCAGATCTTGTGTGCTCGCTTGTAAAGCAGAAAATAAGACACCTCCAGGAGTTTCTTATACAGTTGTTTTTGAAGAAATATTAGAAAATCGTCCAAATGATAAACCAGTATTTATGACAAAGCCATGCTTTCATTGTGAACATCCGCCTTGCACCGATGTTTGTCCAGTTTCAGCAACTTATAAACGTGAACAAGATGGGATTGTTGTTGTTGACTATGATCGCTGTATTGGCTGCCGATATTGTATGACCGCCTGTCCATACTCGGCGCGATGGTTTGACTTTGGTGAAAATTATCCTGCTGTTGAAGAAAAAACTCCTTGGGCAGAAGTTCCATCACCCGAGTACAAACAATTTAGAAAAAGAGAACACGAAAAATCACCAATTGGTAATGTTCGCAAGTGTACATTCTGTCTTCATCTTCAGGATGAAAAAGGACAATACAATAAAGCTGAAGGACGCTGGCCTGCCTGTGCAAAAACTTGCACCGGTAAAGCAATTCATTTTGGCGATTTCAACGATCCTAACAGTGAAGTATCAGTCCTTCTCCGCGAACGTCAATACATTCGCTTGAAAGAAGAACTCGGTACAAGTCCAAATGTTTATTATTTACTATAAGCGAGGTTAATATGAATTTCATAAGAGAACTATTAAGCAATGAAAATAAAATTTCAGAGAACCTCAAAAAAATTTTCTGGACCGTTGGCACAGCATTGTTTGTTATTGGCGTATATGGGTGGTATATAAGATTTGTCGATGGACACCTAAAGGCTAATTATGGAAGTATAGTTACTTGGGGTTTGTGGGTCGCTGCTTATATTTATTTTATAGGATTATCAGCCGGCTCATTTCTTGTTTCGTCGCTTGTTTATGTATTTAATTTCAAGAAGTTTGAACGAATAGGTAGACTTGCAGTATTTACTGCGTTAGTTACTTTGCTAATGGCTTTGCTTTCTATCTGGGCTGATCTTGGCCATATGGAAAGAGCCTGGCATGTAATGGTATTTCCCAATTTCAAATCACCTATGGCCTGGATGATTTATCTTTATTCAATTTATATGTTATTGCTCATAGCAGAAATTTATTTTCTGCTTAGATATGATTTAGTTAAAGAAGCAAATGATGAAACAATCAGAGGAAAACTTTATAGGATTCTATCGTTAGGCTCAAAAGATTTAAGCGAACAATCAAAAACTCGTGATAAAAAAATTGTTAAAATTTTGGCAACCATCGGAATTCCTATTGCCATTTTATTTCACGGAGGTGTAGGTGCATTGTTTGGAGTAGTTGCTGCTCGACCGCATTGGCATAGCGGTTTATTCCCTATATTATTTTTGCTGTCGGCTTTGGTAAGTGGAGGTGCTCTTCTCACATTAATTTCTTCAGTTTTTCAAGAAGGATGGTTCAAAAATAAGGACGTTGTTGTCGAACTCGGTAAAATGGTTTTAGCACTGCTTCTTCTTGATGTCTTATTTCAATTTTCAGAATTTCTTGTTGCATATCGTGGTGGAATTCCAAGCCACATCGCTGGTTATGAATTGGTAATTTCCGGTCCTTACGCCTGGGTATTTTGGGGATGGCAAGGATTTGTGGGGACAGTAATTCCAATTTTTCTTTTGATTTTACCGACTCGAAAATCTCCACGCTGGGTTGCTCTTGCTGGTTTATTGATTGCAGCGGGAATTTTTGGTTTACGCCTCAACATTGTTATTCCCGGTCTTGCAGTGGAAGAAATTCATGGCTTAACTTCAGCTATTTATTCACATCGAGTTGATCCAAATTACTTCCCAAGTATTCCAGAATGGACACTAACATTTGGAATTATTGGATTTGGAATGATACTCTTTGGCTTTGGCGAATTTTTTCTTCCTAAACATGAAGAGAAAGAATCTGCAATCGTTTCTCAATCTAAAATTTAATGGAGTGAAAAATGCCATATATATTTGATGAAAAAGTAGGCAGAAGAAAATTTATAAAAACTGTTACCACAACTGCGGCTGGTGCAAGTTTAATTAGCACATCTGGTTGTGCTACATTCGGTTCTAAAGAAAGGGAACTTTTCGTAAATGAATCTGGAATGAAAAAGTGGGGCAGAGAAGCCGGCGAATGGATTCCTTCCTGCTGTAATATGTGCGGTGGTCAGTCGGGAATTCTTGTACATGTTGTCAATGGTGTTGTTGAAAAAATTGAGCCTAACAACTGGAATCCAAACAATTATTCCAATGTATCGGATGATTTCTTTGATGGTTACACTGAAGAATATGGCACAAAAGAAGGTGGTTGTATATGTCCCAAAGGCAATGCCGGAATTATGGCTCTTTATGATCCGGATAGAATTAAAAAACCACTTAAGAGAAAAAATCCAGATAGAGGTTTGAATGTTGATCCTCAATGGGAAGAAATTAGCTGGGACCAAGCATTAACAGAAATTTCTGCTAAGCTGAAAAAACTAAGGAACAATAATGAAGCACATAAACTTTTGTGGATGAGTGAGGACCATTCATTCACACACATTCAAGCAGATTTTTGCAAATTGTTTGGGACCCCAAATTACTATATGCATTCCAACCTATGTGATGTTGCGCGCAAAGCCTCATTTAAAACAGTTGTTGGAGATGAAAGACCGTTGGCTGATTTCATACATTCAAAATACATTTTACTTTTTGGCTGGAATCCTACAAGTGCAATTAAGTGGGTTTACTTACCTCGAATTCTTACAAGAGCGGTTGAACGAGGCGCTCGTTTAGTTGTTGTTGATCCATACTTATCCGATACTGCTGCAAAGGGTCACGATTGGCTTGCTATTCGTCCTGGCACCGATGGTGCACTTGCATTAGCTCTGGCTCATTGCATCATTCGTGATGGCTTGTATGACAAAGATTTTGTTGAGAACTGGACTGTTGGCTTTGATAAATATTCTGAATATGTAAAAGACAAAACCCCTGAGTGGGCAGAGAAAATAACAAGCATTCCTGCAAATAAAATTGAAGAAGTTGCTCACGATCTTGCAACTATAAAACCTGCAGTAATTGATTCGTGGAGTGGTCCTGGTCAACATACAAATGGTGTGCAAGGCGGAAGAGCAATTGCTGCTCTTGCTGCATTGATTGGCGGTTATGATAAACCTGGTACTTTATTACTTCCTAATACTGGTGGAAATAAACATGTTGAAATTGAACCAAATGAATTTGCTGAAAAGACCTTAAAGATGCCTCGTTTTGATGAGCTAAATAAATATCCGCTTGGACATAAATCTGGTGTTTACACTCAAATGTTCAATAATATTATTGAAGGTAATGGTCCTTATGATGCAAAGATATTGTTCTGTGTTTTTCAAAATCCTGTGATGAGCATTCCCGGTGGGACAAGAACAGTTGTAGAGGCATTTAAAAAATTAGAAATGAGCGTTGTAATTGATACAATGATGAGCGAAACTGCAATGCTTGCCGATTATGTTTTACCTGGAACAGTTTATCTCGAACGATATGATTTAAATACACATTGGGTTACCTGGCCTGCAATGGGATTGCGTCAACCTGTTGTAAGACCGTTGTTCAATCAATTAGCAGAATACGAAACCATCACAGCTCTTGGAAGAAGACTAGGGTTAACTACAAAAGATGGAAAGAAATTTTTTGAGATTGGTCCTGCAAGCGGAGAAAAAGTTGAAGACCTTACAAAATGGTATGAAGATTATCTTACCAAAGAATTGCTTGAAGGTAAACCCAAAATTACATTACAACAATTGAAAGAACTTCCTGGTGCTGTCTGGTTTGATAAGAAAGGAACCGAGTATGAAAAATATGCAAAAGAACTTCCACCTGAAAAATTAAAAGATGCATATTACGATGGAGCTGCAATTTATGATAAACCAAAAGATAAAGGTGGAAAAAGAATCGGGACAATAATTAATGGAAAGAAAGTTCGCGGCTTCTTTACAAAATCCGGTAAAGTTGAATTTGTTTCTGAATGGCTTACAGAACTAAAAGATGCAAATGGAAATCCAATTAATCCTTTACCAGAATATAAACCAAGAGATTGGCAGCCCGATGAAAATTATCCTTTATATTTAATAAACTGGAAAGAAGCAAGTCATACTCACACACGAACACAAAACAATGCATGGCTTTTGGAAATTAAAGGCTACAATCCAATCATTATGAATCCTGCAACTGCTGCAAAATATGGTATTGAAGATGGAGATGAAATCTGGCTCGAATCACCTTATGGTAAAGTCAAAGGGAAAGTTAAGCTTACAAAACGAATTCATCCAGAAGTAATTGGTGCGCAACATGGTTTTGGTCATGTAGCTTTAGGAAGAAGTGCTAAAGGACGTGGTACAAATACTGGAATACTTAATATTACAAAAAGTGATCCTTTATCTGGAATGGCTGTTCATAAAGAAATTTGTGTTAAAGTTTATAAAGCATAATATTTGTGTTAGTTCTTTAAAATATTTTCTCCGAGTTGATGAATCTAAGTTTACTTATCTTGTCATTTCTGCACAAGAGGGAGTCTAGTAGAAAGGATGAAAATGGATACCCGCTTTCGCGGGTATGACAAATGTTGAAATGTCATTCCCGCGCAAGCGGGAATCCAGAAAAAAGAATAAAATGGAAGAAATAATAAAATGGATGCCCGCTTTCGCGTGTATGACAATGAAAGGCGAAAGTGTCATTCCCGCGCAAGCGGGAATCTAATTGCAATTGTAAATAAGATTCTTCAACCGTTAGGGTTAATCTGGAAACGGATTAGCCTGCCAGTTCGCCGATTTAAATCGGTGGGACGCTTTGCAAAGGAGAGTTTAATAATTGATGTGGAAGAATCATTTTGCTAGACCCCGCAATGCAAAGCGGGGTTTTTTTATTACTGTAATGTCAGCAAGAATAAAATGTGAGAAACAATAAAATGGATACCCGCTTTCGCGGGTATGACAGTGGAAGATGAAAATGTCATTCCCGTGTAAATCTACCTGTCGGCAGACAGGCGGGAATCCAGAAGAAAGAATAAAATAGGAGAAACAATAAAATGGATGCCCGCTTTCGCGGGTATGACAATGAAAGACGAAAGTGTCATTCCCGTGCAAGCGGGAATCCAGAAGAAAGAATAAAATGTGAGAAATGATAAAATGGATACCCGCCTTCGCGGGTATGACAGTGGAAGATGAAAATGTCATTCCCGTGTAAATCTACCTGTCGGCAGACAGGCGGGAATCCAGAAGAAAGAATAAAATAGGAGAAACAATAAAATGGATGCCCGCTTTCGCGGGTATGACAATGAAAGACGAAAGTGTCATTCCCGTGCAAGCGGGAATCCAGAAGAAAGGAATAAAATGTGAGAAATGATAAAATGGATACCCGCTTTCGCGGGTATGGCAATGAAAGACGAAAGTGTCATTCCTGCACAGGCGGGAATCCAAAAAGATGACACTAATGTTAGTCTATTATTCTCGTATAAATGAGAACCCAAAAAAATGAATCAATATTATGTATACATATTAGCCAGCAAGAAAAATGGAACGCTTTATATAGGTGTGACTAACGATCTAATAAGACGAGTTTATGAACATAAAGCAGGACTTATAGAAGGTTTTACAAAAAAGTACAATGTTAAAATGCTGATATATTATGAAGTACATAAAGATATTAACGAAGCCATCAAACGCGAAAAGGCAATGAAGAAATGGTTGAGAAAATGGAAGATAGAATTAATAGAAAAGTCAAATCCAGAATGGAGAGATTTGTATGAAGAATTAGTTTAACATAGATACCCGCTTTCGCGGGTATGACAGATGAATATACAAAAAATAATGTCTACATATTGAGTAAAAAAAATAGTAAGGAGATTATAATTATGTCTCAAATACCAAAACGATTTCAAAAATTCACAGAAGATTATCCAGAAGTTGCAAAAGCATACGAACAACTTGGCGATGCGGTTCATGCATCAGGTCCACTCGATGAAAAAACAAGAGCACTCATTAAACTTGCTATTTCGACAGGTGCAAGATTAGAAGGTGCAGTTCATTCGCACGCACGCAAAGCATTAAAAGCAGGCTGCACACTAGAGGAAATGCGTCAAGTGGCATTACTCTCGTTACCAACTATTGGTTTACCATCAATGATGGTTGCATTAAGCTGGATTGATGATATTATTGAGGATAAAAAATGATTGAAAATTTAGTAAATCTTTTTTGGGCATTCATTAAAGTGGGTTCATTCTCTTTTGGTGGTGCTTATTCTCTTATCCCTCTTATTGAAAAAGAAGTTGTAAAGAATCACCAATGGTTAAGTCACGACGAATTTCTAAAAGTCCTTGGAATGGTAGAAATATTTCCAGGCGCAATTTCAATAAAATTTGCAACATACACAGGTTATAAAACAGCTGGAATTCTTGGCGCTGTTGCTGCTAATCTCGGAAATATTTTTACTCCAGCGATTTTGATTTTGTTTATTACATACTTTTATTCAATCTATGAAAAAAATATTCTTGTAACGAAAGCTTTTAATGGAATTAAATATGCTGTGATAGGGATGATTGCTGCAATTATGTATCAATACGCTGTGAAGAATGGAAATCATTGGCAAGAATTTGTGTTACTTGCAGTCGGCGCATCACTGATAATTTTTTTAAAACTTCATCCTGCATATGTCGTGCTAATTGCAGCAATAATTGGGATAATAATTTTATGATTATAACATCCTCAGCGGTTCTCTGTGGTTCTCCGTGTAATAAAAGAAAATTACACAGAGAAAAAACGGAGAAGGCACAGAGAACCACTGAGAGTTTATTTGAGTGAACTATGACATTAATTGACAACTACAATAGAATACATGACTATGTTCGCATTTCACTGATTGATAAATGCAATCTGAATTGTATTTACTGCAATCCATCAAATACTTTCACAAGGTTTGAAACTAACAAATCTATTCTCTCTTACGAAGAATTATATCGCTTAATCAAAATTCTTGTGAGAGATTTAGAAATAAAAAAAATTCGTTTCACAGGCGGTGAGCCACTTATCAGAAAAGATGTAATGAAATTTTTTCAAATGATTTCTTCACTCAAACATCAATATGGTTTTGAAATAGGAATTACAACAAACGGAACTCATCTGCTTGATAAACTTGAATCACTTCGAAAATTTGGAGTTGATTTACTAAATATTAGTCTGGATACTTTGAATAAAACTAAATTCATTGCAATTACCGGGAAAGATTATTTTGATGAAACACTTTCAGCAATTCAAAAATCCATTTCACTTGATTTCAAGTCTGTAAAGGTTAATGTTGTTGTAATCAAAAACATAAACGATAGCGAATTGAATGACTTTATAGAGTATTTCAAATCGTATCCAATCACAATTCGATTTATTGAGTATATGCCATTCAGTGGCAATCAGTGGGATAATTCAAAATTTTTTAGCTGGGACAAAATGAAAACACGAATCGAAGAAAAATATTCTCTAACAGAAATTGAAAGTGATAGAAAGGTTTCAAAAGATTTTTTTGTTAATGGAGAACAATTAAAGATTGGCTTCATTAGTTCAATCTCAGATCACTTTTGTGATAAATGCAATCGTCTGCGTATTACTGCAACTGGAAAAATTAAAAACTGTCTTTTCTCTAATCACTCTGAAATGAGTTTAAAACCTTTATTAGCTGATGGATCGATTTCAGATGACGAAATTGTTAAGTTTATTCAAAGTTCACTGCAGTCGAAATGGATGAAACATCCAAGCACTGATGAATTGGCAACACTGAATAAAAATAATATGATGAGTATTGGCGGATGAAAAAATTATCACACATTAACAACAAAGGGAAAGCACAAATGGTTGATGTTTCTGAAAAAGAAATATCAATTCGAACAGCCGAAGCATATGCGGAAGTAAAAGTATCCAGAGAAATTTTTAATGCAATTAAAAATAATGCAGTTCAAAAAGGTGATGTGCTTTCAATTGCTAAGTTCGCTGGAATTCAAGCAGCAAAGAAAACAAGTGAGTTGATTCCGCTTTGTCACAATATTTTCATTTCTAAAATTGACGTAGAACTAAAATTGAACTCAAAAAAGAAAACTGTCGAAATTAAATCATTCGCAAAAACATCAGCTCAAACCGGAATTGAAATGGAAGCGTTGACTGCAGTTTCAGTTGCAGCATTGACGGTTTATGATATGTGTAAAGCGATTGATAAATCAATGGTAATCAATGAGATAAAGTTAATAAGTAAAACTGGTGGTAAAAGCAAAGAATATAAAATTTATTAACTCAGTGGTTCTCTGTGAATTCTCTGTGGTGCTCTGTGTAACAAAGTTTATTACACAGAGAACAACGGAGAAGACACAGAGCACCACTGAGAATATTAATGGAGTAAGCCATGATAAATGAACGAGAAAAAATTATTAAAGAAACATTAACTCAAAATACATGCGGTAAAGTAGTAGCAATCTCGATTAGTAAGAAAAAAGGAATTCCAAAGACAAATGTTCAATCGGCAAAATTGATTGAGAATTTTGGAATTGAGGGTGATGTTCACGCTGGTAACTGGCACAGACAAATAAGTTTTCTTGCATTAGAAAGCATTGATAAAATGAGAGAAAAAGGATTACCTAATCTACGCCCTGGCGCATTTGCTGAAAATATCACCACAGAATTTCTTGAACTGCCGAAGTTAGAAATTGGCACACGAATGAAAATTGGGAAAGAAGCTGAGCTTGAAATTACCCAGATTGGAAAAGAATGCCACAGCAAGTGTGCGATCTTTTTCAAAGTTGGTGATTGCGTAATGCCGCGTGAAGGAATTTTTGCAAAAGTAATTCGTGGCGGAGAAATATTTGTTGGAGATGAAATTGTAATAAACAACTCAGTGTCTCTCTGTGAATCCTCTGTGGTCCTCCGTGTAACTGATTAATTAATTACACGGAGAAACACGGAGAGGGCACGGAGAGCCACTGAGAATAAGGAGAAGGATTATGATTAATTATTCTGAAGCATTCGAAATAATAAAAAAAGAAATTCAAAAATTTCCTCTGCAAACAGAAGAAGTTGATATTCTCGAATCCTACAATCGCATTCTTGCAGAAGATGTCATTGCTGATGTTGACCTTCCACCGTTTGATAATTCAGCTGTTGATGGTTACGCAATAAAATATTCAGAGAGAACGGAATGGAAAATTATCGGCGAAATTTCAGCTGGAAATTATTCTGCTTTCAATCTTACAGAAAATGATGCAGTATTAGTAACAACCGGAAGCAAGCTCCCCACCAATGCTGATACAGTTATTCCCATTGAAGATGTTGATGTGAATGGAAATGTACTTCTGTTAAAGCAAAATTCAATTTTAAAAAAAGGGATGAACATTCGCTCACAGGGAAATGATTTGAGGAAAAACGAAATTGCGGTTCATCGCTTCACAAAAATTGATGCAAAAACAATTGCAGTGCTTGCAAGCTGTGGAAAAGAAAAAGTAATAGTTTTTTCTAAACTCAAAGTTGCTATACTTGCAACTGGTGATGAGCTAATTCAAATTAACGAAAAGCCGGGAGGAGACAAACTAAGAGTATCGAATATCTATTCTCTTTATGCTGCATTAAAAGAAATGAATCACACAGTAATAAATCTTGGATTTACAAAAGATGACAAAGAAATAATTACACAAAAAGTAAAAGCTGCTTTGGAAATGGATATTGATTTACTTATTACAACTGGCGGAGTGTCAGTAGGCAAATATGATTTTTTGAAAGAAGTTTTTAAAGGACAAGGAGTTAAAGAAAAGTTCTGGAAAGTAAATATCAAACCGGGTAAACCAATTTACTTTGGCATATATGAAAAAGAGAAACGAAAGGTTTTAGTTTTTGGTCTGCCTGGCAATCCAGTTTCATCACTTGTAAATTTTTATGTGTTCATCAAACCAGCAATTGAATTTTTATTCAAACAAGATGAAATGAAAAATATAACTGCAACTTTGCAAAATGATTTAAAGAAGAAAGATGGGAAACGGCATTTCGCTAGGGGAATCCTTTTTGAAGAAAATGGTGAGTGGAAAGTCACGTCAGAATTTTCACAATCATCGGGAAATCTTGTTGAAATGAGTAGAGCAAATTGTTTAATTGAAATTGAAGAAGAAAGATTTAACCCCAAAAAAGGAGAAAGAGTAAAATGTATTCTGATATAACCGGGGTGATTCTTGCTGGCGGAAAAAGCTCACGGATGGGTGTCAATAAAGCTTTGCTAAAATTGGGTAATCAATTGATTATTGAACAAATTACTGATTTGATGAAATCAATTTTTTCAAAAGTTATAATTATTACAAACAGTCCGAATGAATATAAATTTCTTAATCTTCCTTTGTTCGAAGATATTTACAAATGGAAAGGACCGCTTGCTGGAATTCATTCGGCTTTAGTTCACTCAGCAACAGAAAATATTTTTGTTCTTAGCTGCGATGTGCCATTTATAACAGCTGAAATGATAAAATATATTGTTGAGTTCAAAAGTAATAAGCCAATTAAATTTTGCGAGGCCGCTGGTTATTTGCAACCGTTAATTGGTTTGTATTCAAAATCATTAATTAGTGATATGGAACAAATATTATCTAATGACAGAGTTACAGATAAATCATTTCATCACTTTTTAAAAAAAGCTGATGCTGAAATAATTCATCCTGAAAGCCTAAGCTTTTACAAAGATGAATTATTTTTTAATGTTAATCGTCCTGAAGACTACGAACACATTTTAAGAAAATATAATACTGATGGATGAATCCTATACTCATTAAAATACCTTACTCCCTATGATTTTTTAAAAGTAATTTCACAACATTTATTAAGAAGAATTTTTAATAGCCTATCGCAAAGCAGCGGAAGTTTATTCTTATCATATCTATCCAATATATTTTTTATTTCGTCCCTAAATGGACTTAATCTATTTTCTTTGTTCTTTATCCTGTAAATATTTTGTCCTAACGGGACAATAAGGCTTTGATTGTGCTTAAACTAATGTAATCCCTTGAGGGATTATACAGTTATAGAATAAATAAATATCAAACTGAAGTTAAAAGTCCCGTAGGGACGAGATAGGGATTGATTTACAAGACAAGTAGAATAGTCCAAAATCATGAAGTTTTCAAAATTTATTTGGTAATTCATCCCTTCGGGATTTGATTTCAAAATTATTTTGGACAGCACTGATTCTTATATAAATTCTTCTATCCTATAAAATTTTTGGACATCAGATATTTTTTAATTTT
Source organism: Melioribacteraceae bacterium 4301-Me (assembly GCA_041538185.1). NCBI lineage: Bacteria > Pseudomonadati > Ignavibacteriota > Ignavibacteria > Ignavibacteriales > Melioribacteraceae > Pyranulibacter > Pyranulibacter aquaticus. Next base: position 218,254 of record JBGORM010000001.1, read on the forward strand.
TATTTTCTTTATAAAAGTTTACTTAAAAATTTACTCTAGAGCATTAATGTTGTATTTTAAACTATACCCAATAGGTAATGTTTAATAATATAATGAAGAATAACAGTTTTATATCTCGAGAACAGGATTACGCGTTGAGAATGACTGCATACTTAGCGGGTTTGCCTAAAGGTGAATTTATTTCAGTACCTAAGTTATCACAAAAACTTTTTATCTCGTATAAATTTGCTGCTCGCATAATTCATAAATTAAAAAAAGCAAAAATTACTGATTCAATTCAAGGGAAGTATGGAGGTGTATTTTTAAGAGCAAATCCAGGCAAACTTTCAATGTATGATGTGTTAAATGCCATAGGTTTTAAGGTGAAATTTAATGATTGCTTAAAAGAAAATTTTACTTGTGAGCTAATGTTCGGATGTAAATTTCATTCATTTTTTTTAAATGAAGAAAAATTATTAATCAAGAAATTAAAGAGCAAAAAAATCTCTAACTTCATATTACACGAATTGTATAAATAATTAACTAAGTTGCTCAATAATAGTGAGGTGAATATGGATGTATTAACATTAGCACGATGGCAGTTTGCAATTACAACTGTTTATCATTATTTCTTTGTGCCTATAACATTAGGTCTTTCGATAGCTGTTGCAATTATGCATAGTTCCTATTACAGAACAGGTAAAGAGGTTTACAAAAAGATGACAAAATTCTGGGGTAAGTTGTTTCTTATTAATTTTGCAATAGGTGTAGTAACAGGTATTGTTCTCGAATTTCAGTTTGGAATGAATTGGTCTGAGTATTCAAGATTTATGGGAGATATTTTTGGTGCGCCGCTTGCAATTGAAGCTTTGTTAGCATTTTTTATGGAATCAACTTTCCTTGGGATTTGGATTTTTGGGTGGGATAGAATACCTAAAAAAGTTCATCTTGCTTCTATTTGGTTGGTAGCAGTAGGTTCTAATCTTTCTGCGATATGGATTTTAGCTGCTAACTCATTTATGCAGCAGCCAGTGGGTTATGCAATTAGAAATGGCAGAGCAGAGATGACAGATTTTTTTGCTATTATAACTAATGGTCACCTTTGGGTTCAATTTCCTCATGTATTTTTTGGTGCTATTGCTACAACTGGATTCTTGATTCTCTCAATTAGTGTTTATCGTTTAGTCAAGACAGATAAACATGAAGTTTTCACAAAGTCCTTCAAGTTTGGTGCTATTTATGCTTTGGTTGGTTCATTGTTGGTAATTTTAGTTGGTCATACTCAAGCACAATATATGGTTAAAGTTCAGCCGATGAAAATGGCAGCTGCTGAAGCATTGTGGGAAAGTGAAAATCCTGCTGCAATGTCACTTTTTACTTTTGGTGATGAAAAAAATCGAAGGGATGTATTCGCAATTAAAATTCCTGGTGCGTTAAGTTTTCTTGCTTACAATAAGTTTGAAGGAGAAGTCAAGGGAATTAAAAATTTGCAAAAAGAAGAGGAAGAAAAGTTCGGGCCAGGTGATTATGTGCCTCCTGTAGCAATTTCTTATTGGACTTTTAGAATTATGGTTGGTGCAGGTTTTCTTATGTTGTTAATTGCAATACTAAATACGATAAAGGCTTTTAAAGAAGATTATGAATTCAAGCCGATTTGGTATAAGATTGTTTTCTGGTCGATGCTATTACCTGTATTAGCAAATACTACCGGCTGGTTATTTACCGAGATGGCACGTCAGCCTTGGACTGTTTTTGGCTTGTTTAAAACAGCTGATTCGGTTTCCAAAACAGTCACAGCTGGTGAAGTACTTTTTTCTTTGATTGCTTATACACTTATTTATGGCGTGTTAATGGTAATTATGATTGGTCTGATGATTAAGTTCGCTACACGTAACGTTGACGATTTAGAGGATATGGAAGAAGAAATAGACAATTCAGTTTTAAGTAAAGTTTAGGAGGGTAAGATGGATCTTAACACAATTTGGTTTATTCTTATTGGTGTTCTCTTTATTGGGTTCTTCTTTTTAGAAGGATTTGACTATGGTGTGGGAATACTCTTACCATTTCTTGGTAAAGAAGATAAAGAACGAAGAGCAATTATAAATTCAATAGGAACTCACTGGGATGGCAATGAAGTATGGATGATTACAGCCGGTGGTGCTATGTTTGCAGCTTTTCCTAACTGGTATGCTACATTATTTAGTGGTTTCTATCTGGCACTTGTTATAATGCTTCTTGCTTTAATTGCTCGCGGCGTTGCTTTTGAATACAGAAGTAAAAAAGATGACCCAATTTGGCGGAATAGGTGGGACTGGGTAATTTTCTTCGGTAGTTTCATTCCTGCATTACTCTGGGGTATTGCAATTTCCAACATCGTTAGAGGTGTTCCTATTGACCAACATATGAATTTTACCGGTAATTTTTTCTCCTTAATTAATTTGTTTTCAGTAATTGGTGGATTGGCTGCACTATTGTTATTTACTTTGCATGGTGCAATATTTTTGTCATTAAAATTAACTGATAATTTGCTTGAGAACTCAAGAAAAATAGCAAAGAAACTTTGGCTGCCCACAACAATAGTATTATTTATTTATGTAGCCATTGGTTATTTTGATACTGATATGTTTACTAAACTTGGAGTTGATCCTGGAATAATTCCAATTTTAGCTGGTTTTGCAATTCTCTCAGTTAGGTACTTATTAAAAATTCAGAGAGAAGGCTGGGCTTTCACAATGACTGGTATTACAATCGCATTTTCAACTATAACAATTTTTATGGGTTTGTTCCCAAGAGTTATGGTATCCAGCACAAATCCAGAGTGGAGTCTAACTATTTATAATGCATCGTCGAGTCCTTATACCTTGAAAGTGATGACAATAATTGCTGTTATTTTTGTCCCAATTGTTTTAGCTTATCAAGCTTGGAGTTATTGGATTTTTAGGAAAAGAATCTCAACTAAATCAAAACTGGAGTATTAATTACTAAATTGAAGCTGAGCTGTCTCAAAAGCTTAATAACAAAAGTTAATAATGATTTATTGACAGCATTAAAATAGAGCTAAATACTAAACAAGAATTCAGGCTAACAGTTGTGAACGACTTCGCTTTTGAGACAGCGCTTATTGCAGACTCTCACGTTAATATTTTATTGTATTCAATAAGTTCTTATGTGAAAAACATTTTATGAATTTTTTATGCACATTAATAGGGATTTATTTTTACATATTAAGGGTGTTAAATGGAAATTTTATGCCATAATTTTTTGGGGATTAGTAACAGCAGCTCTTATTATTGGGCAAGCATTTGTTTTAAGTAGAATAATAAATAATGTTTTCTTGCTACACCAAACATTTCATCAAGTTTTGTCTCTCTTAATAATATTTATTTTTTTTGTTTTATTCAGAGCTGCTGCAAATTGGCTCCAAAATTATTATGCTGCCCGTGTTGTTTTTTATGTTAAAAAAACGATACGCACAAAGCTTATTGAAAAAATCTTTAAGATTGGACCCATACTGCTCAAATCAGAAAGAACCGGCGAAATAACAAACACACTAATTAAAGGTGTTGATAAACTTGAAGATTACTTTGCTAAATTTTTGCCACAAATATTTCTTGCTTTTCTTATCCCAGTCATAATTTTACTTTTTGTTTTTCCACTTGATTTGCTATCCGGAATAATTTTTTTATTGACACTTCCAATTATACCTTTATTTATGTTCCTAATAGGTTCAATTGCAGAAAAATTAAACCAAAAACAATGGAAAACATTAAGCAGAATAAGTGCATATTTTTTGGACGTGCTTCAAGGATTGCAAACATTAAAGCTCTTTAATAGAACTAAGGAAACCATAAAAAAAATTGAATATGTAACAAATATTTTTAGAATAAAGACATTAAAAATCTTACGAGTAGCTTTTTTATCAGCTTTAGTCTTAGAAGTGGCTGCATCAATTAGTGTTGCATTAATAGCGGTGGCAATTGGACTTCGTCTGCTTAACGGTGATTTTAATTTTGCCGATGCACTTTTCATTCTAATAGTCGCGCCAGATTTTTATTTACCTTTACGACAATTAGGTGTAAGCTATCATGCCGGTATGGAAGGAGTTGCTGCTTTTGAAAGAATAAGTGAAATAATTCAACTGAAAGAATATAGCAATTGCGAAATTGTAGAAAGTAGTGCAGTCATTTTCGATTGTAATTCTCAAATAAAATTTGAGAATGTTTCTTTCTCTTACGAAGAACGGAAGCAAAAAGCCTTGAATTCGATTTCAGTTACTATCGAACCGCAAAAATTCACTGCGTTAATAGGCAGGTCGGGTTCCGGTAAAACTACTCTAATAAATATTCTTTTAAGGTTTTTAATCCCACAACAAGGACAAGTAAAAATTGGAACACAAAATTTATTCGAAATACCTTCAACTCACTGGCGAAAAAATATTACCTGGATGCCGCAGAATCCGTATCTGTTTAATGCAACAATTTTAGACAACATAAAATTATCAATGCCGACTGCAAAGTTAGAAGAAGTAATAGATTCAGCTGAGAAAGCGAAGATACATAAATTGATATCCGCTCTGCCTAAAGGATATAATACTAATATTAATGAAGCTGCAGAGAATTTTAGTGGTGGTGAAATCCAAAGAATTGCTTTGGCGAGAGCATATCTTCGTAAAGCTCCAATAGTTTTAATTGATGAACCAACTGCTAACCTTGACCCAATAGTGGAAGAAGAAATTATTGATGATATGTACAAAATATTTCAGGGAAGAACCGTTATAATGATTGCACATAGATTAAACACTATTGTACGAGCAGATAAAATTCTGGTCCTAAGTCATGGTAAATTAATTGCCGAGGGTAATCATATGGAATTAATGGCAAGTTCTAAGTACTATAAAAATTTATTTAATTAATAAATCAAAATGAACAAGACATTTTTCAAAATAGTTTCGTTAGGCTTGGAATATAAATATTGGATGCTGCTTGCTGCATTGATGTCTTTTCTTGTGGTAGGAAGTGGTATTGGACTAATGATGGCTTCATCATACATTATTGCATGTGCTGCTATTCTGACGCCAATCTATAAATTGGAAGTAGCAATTGTTGGTGTTAGATTTTTTGGGATTTTCCGCGGGGTTTTTCGCTATATTGAAAGATATATTTCTCATGAAGTTACTTTTAAGCTTTTAGCAAAATTTAGAGTTTGGTTTTTCAAGTCGCTTATACCTCTAATTCCTTCGAAGAAAAAAGACATGTCAAGCGGTGATTTACTCTCACGTTCAATTGAAGATATTGAAAGCCTGGAACATATTTTTGTAAGGGTAATTTCTCCTCCTCTTGTTTTTTTAGCAGTGGCAGTTACAATGTTTTTTCTTTTAAGTATATTCAACATAAAATATTCAATAGCTTTTTTGATAATGTTTTTGGGCTCAGCTGTAACAATTTCTCTTTTAACTTACCTCCTTAGTAAAAACTTAGGTGAACATGTCGTTGAATTAAAATCTCAGCTACAGAAGATAGTTGTCGATAGCATCCAAGGTTTATCAGAGTTGATAATTTACAATTATTCTAACAAATGGGAAAAAGAGTACGATGAAATTGAGAATCAACTTTTACATGCTGAAAGAAAAATGATGCTAATTCAATCTTTCCATGAAAATTTGACCGGATTAGCTATGAACCTAACAGTCGCAGTGTTACTTTGTTTATCTATCCCTGAAGTAACAAAGGGTAATTTGAATGGAGTGTATTTATCTGTAATTACAATTGGAATAATGGCTTCTTTTGAAATTGTGGCTCAGCTGCCGGTTTCATTTCAGTATTTAAGCAAAAGCATTAAAGCAGGGAATAGATTATTGGAGATAACAGAACAACAATCAGATGAGATTAAAATTATAGAGAATAAAGACAATGAGATATTGAGTTATGAACTGGATGTTCAAAATGTTTCTTTTTCTTACAATCAAAGGAAAAAAGCGCTCAGTGAAATTTCTTTTAGACTAAGAGAAAATGAAAAAATTGCTATAGTTGGTGCAAGTGGTGCAGGTAAGTCGACTTTAGTTAATATTATCTGCCGTTTATGGAATTATGACCGTGGAGAGATTTTAATTGATAGAATTAATTTCAAGAAAATTTCTGATGAGAAGATTAGAAAAATAATTTCGGTGGTTCCTCAAAAGGTTCATTTGTTTACTGGGACAATTAGAGAGAATTTATTAATTGCAAAAGAAGATGCATCGGACGAAGAATTGAATTATGCATTAAAGCAGGCAGAGTTATTAGATTTTGTAGAAAGTCTACATGAGAAATTAGACACTAATATTGGTGAACTTGGCAAGAAATTAAGCGGTGGAGAAATTAAACGTTTGGCCATTGCAAGGGTGCTTTTACGAAATTCACCTATTTTAATTTTTGATGAGATAAATTCGCATGTTGATAGCCAAACAGAAATGAAAATTCTTAAATCAATAAGACAAATAAGTAATGGGAAGCAAATTCTTTTTATTACTCATCGTCTGGTTGACATGGAAATGTTTAATGAAATTTTAGTTCTATCGAATGGTAAAATTATAGAACGCGGGACACATTCTGAATTAATTAATCATGGATTATATTATAAAAAAATGTTGACGTCGCAGAATAGGTTAATAAATTAAGGGGACTAAAACTAAAAAAAATTCATCAAGTGGAGAATTTTCTTACAACTTTTTTAAATCTGACACGACTACGAACTTAAAAATAATATTTACATAAAACTGCATTTAATAAAACGCGTAGAGATTAAATAATTGTAGAATATTAAAAGAATTTTTATCCAGGCGTTTTAACTTTTTTGTTTGAGCTATCGCTAAGTTTCCACAATATGATGGTTAATACCAAAACAATAACTTGTGCTGCAATTGTTTCAATTGTTGGATATATTCCCAGCAATGAAAAATTAATTTTATATGGTATAAAAGTTGAAGAATAATATCCGCTTTCTTGTAATGCGTGAACTCCTTTACCTGCGAGTACAACAGACAAAATGGCTATAGTTAAAGCTGAATACTGAAATAGTTTTTTAATTGGAAGTCTTGCTGTAAATTTTATTGCTATCCATGAAAGAATTAGAACAAAAATTAAAGTTAAAGCTGCTCCAAAGTATACTCCATTTGTTCCACTAGTGCTGGATTCTAGACTTACGGCGGAAAGAAAAATTGCTGATTCGAAAGCTTCTCTGAAAACTACTATGAAAGAAATTAATGCGAGTCCCCATTTATTATTACCTTCAACCATTCGTGCAATTTTTCCTTCAATAAACTCTTTCCATCTTTTCGCTTCTGTTTTACTGTGAAGCCAGAAACCCACATACAAAAGTATTATCACGGCTAAGACAGAACCAATGCCCTCCATAAGTTCACGGCTTTGTGCGCCAAGTGCTGTAAGCAAGTTTGTGAAAAACATACTTAATATTCCGATAAATAAAGCCGTTATCCAGCCATAGTGTACCCATTTTGTTGCATGTTTTGTTTGTAGTGATTTTAATACACTGAGAATTGTTGCAATAATTAAGAATGCTTCCAAACCTTCGCGAAGTAATATGGAAGCTGCTAACAGGAAAGAAAACCAAAAAGAAAAATTTTGACTACTTAGCAAAGAGGATGCGTTGTTAATTAATCTTTTTGCTCTTATGATGTCATCGTTCAATTCATTTTCTGGCCTTTTAGCTCTAATGTCATTTCTAATTTTTGTCATTATTTGCTCAAGCTCTGTTTTCAAGTCAGAATTTATAACGGAAAGCTGCTGTTCAAAAGGTTCTACTCTTTCGAGGTAAGCAGATAAAGCTTGGTCGAGGGCTTCTTCATATTTGCCTGATTTGTATTTTATTAATGCATCATCTAAAAATTTCGAAGCTTCTGCAATTGATATATTAGAATTTTTTTGCGGCTCGTACAATCTTATCGCTGCTAAATAAAGTGAATCGTTATTAAATGAATTTTTTAATAATAGCGATAGTTTTTTGTCTGACATGGTCGATATTTGTTCGAGTGATAGTTTTCTTAATATGTCGGAATAAATCTTATTGATAGAATCTTTTGATATGTTAAATTTATTTTTATATCTAAGACTGCTAATGTAAAATGCAACATCCCATATTTGCTTATCGTCTAAGTTATTAAACGGTACCATGCTCGTTCCTTTTATACCTATTTGCACTGTGTTATAAATTTGGAATGGAGAGATGTTATTCATTAATGAATCATTTAGAAAATTTGCTGGCTTTGGGATTAAGGATGCTGCTGCAGGTCCATCACCTTTACCAGTTTGACCATGACAGTTTACACAGTTTTGTTGGTAAACTTTTTTACCGTTTGTTATGCTTGGATAATAAAGGGGAAAGATTGCAATTAAATTTAGTGAGAGAATTTTCTGTTTAATATCATTAGCATTTTTAAAAATTATTTCTTTGTCTGCTTTTCTTTTAATTAATTGATTTAATTCTTTGATGCTATTTTTTATTTTTTGAATGTTTGGCGTTTTTAACGCAATAGATAAATTATTAAAGATCGATTCCGCTTGTTCAGCGAAATCGTTCATTTCAGAATATTCGATCTCATTAATTACTTTGCCATTTTCAATTGCATTGCGATAATCTGTACCGATGTAATCAAGAAGGGTTATTAATGTTCGAACATTCCTTTCTAAATTATTTTCGCCCGGATATGATTTTGCAAGAAAAATGAAAAAGTAAATTGACAGTATAAAAATGGGTTTAACAGAAAAATTAAACATAATATGTTCCTTTATTCTTGTAAAGCTTTTTTAATTGAATCGTCTAAAAATCGTATAATCTTTTTATTTGGTAATAATGTTTTACCGTTCCATTTGTATGTAAGACCATCTAGACGCTCAACTATACCTTTTTCAATACCTCCTTGTGACAAAAGGACCGGGATTATAATCACACTGCTGTTTTTAGAAGCCTGACGAACCAGACTTCTTAAATTTTCTTTAGCTATTTCATATATTTCTTTTGGTGCATCATCGCGTACTGTAAGACAAAAAATATTTTTAAAATTGTTACTTTCCTTACGAATTTGTTCTGCTATACTTTCTAATGTGCTTAGCCATTTTTTGTTATCTTCTTCATCGTTAGGACCATGAGCTACTAATATTATAGTTTCATTTTCAGGTGAATTACTTAATTCTCTTATTCTGTCAGTAAGTATTTCAGCAACCACCGGATGGTCATTTAATGGATCAGTTAAATAAATTTTTGCCTTTATACTAAGAGGCTTCAATTTTAATTCTTCACCATTGTGATTCATGTTATCATTGCTAATATGATGTGTATGATTTTTTAAAGAGTTGTTATAATTATTTTGTTGTGAATCGATATGTGAATGATTCATCGAAGTGTGATTCATAATCATTGGCTCGTCTGCAAGTTCTTTCCTTAATCCAAGTAAATATTCATTTTGGCGAATTATAGGACTAAAAGATGAAATGAATAATTGTAGCACTACTATTTTAGTTATGCCTTTTTCTTCGAGTTTATTAATTCCTTTCTGCATTGATTTTGGATCAGCCATTCCAAAAGCAATTTCAACCTCATAATTTTTTTTGAGATGTTCTACAGCTTCGTTAACTGTATGATTCCAATTCTTGTTACCGCCATGCGCAAGTACTAAAATCCCGACTTTATGCTGTGCTGTAAGATTCGCATAAGAAAAACATAATGATAATATTATTAAAATTGAGCAGGAGAAATTTGGTACTTTCATACATATTTCTTTCTTTTATTATTGAGTGATTCATGTAAGCTTGTACTCGTTTAATATATGTTTAATACTAAATCTTAATTATTGTTGAATCGTAATAAATTTCACATTGAATTCTTTTTATAAATAATTTCACATGGTATTAAAATTCATTCTTAATATTTAATGATCGATTCGGTCAATTAATTTTTTCTGTAAAACTGTTTATTTGTTTAGTCAACATATTTACAAGATCAGAAATTCTATAAGGCCACGCATAGACAATTTTTATATTTGGATAATTTTCTTTAAATGATTCAATCTGCTTAGGGATATCAATTTCAGAATGATTACCGCCTGGAGTAAACATTATGCTTGTAACTATTATCAAGTCAGGATTATCGTGAGCTGCTTGTTCAAGAGCCTCTTCTACAGTAGGTCCGCACATTTCATTAAAAGCATAATGAACTGAATGGAATTCTTTATTTTGTTTTTTGAATTCATTAACTACTTCAATAAAACCTGCCCAGTAAGGGTCATTATTGGCATTTCTAGGCCAGTTCCTTAACTCTTTTTCCAATAACTCTGCTTTGAGTGAATGAGTATCGTGTATCTTAAAGTATTCACTTAATTTTGGGAAATCTTTTGCGGGAGCTCCGTGCCCTACAATTATTACAGAGATCTTCTTTTGATGCAGAGATTCATCATAATTAGGCTGAGTAAAATTATTATTATGAGATGAATAAGCAAATGTTACCACTGTACTAATCAATAAATACGAAAATAATTGTATTAAAATTGTTCTATTCATTTTTTATTCTCCCTTTTTATTTAAGATTTCTTGAACCATCATCTTGGTAAAAATATTTGAATGAATAAAATCTTGAAGGTTCACTGCCTGTTGGATTTTGTGGCGCATTTTTATAATAACTTAGAATTTGGACTTTGGCATACTTGCCGTTTCCACATCTTATAATTAAAACTACTCCAGGTATTGGAGTTATTAGATGATTTGGTGGACCTGAATAATGATACCAGCCTTTATCGGAACCGGTTGGAATTGCCGGTGCTGACGTAGAATCAATACTGTAGCCTGTTTCCGGTGCTTCTGTTACATCTTCAAAGTTAACATTTCTTAAAACAATAGCACCGCCTTTGCCTGGACCACTGCTGCCACTGTTTGTGTATATGGTAGTTTTATTGAATGCAATATCCCAATTTACAGTTGCTGTGTCAGTACCGGTAACAACTGTACTATCCTTAAATCTGAAATATGTGCTTTTATTTTGATTAGCCGTATCCGCAGGTATATTGTATATTGTATGTACTTTCGCAGAAGGTGATTGTGCCTCTGGTTCTGTAACATTGTCTTTGGAGCATCCTGTGATTATTAATCCGTATAGCGTGATAATCAAAAAGTATTTTATTGCTTTGTAATTTAGTTTTGATAACTTAGCCATGCATTCTCCTAATTTGTTCATGGTTATAATTGTTAATCAATTGTTTTTTGAAAATTCGATATTTATTCCACCGTAAATAATTCTGCCGGGTAATGAAGGAATAAATTGTGGATTAGTTTTGTCGAAAATGTTTTCTATTCCTAAAACAATATTTAAATAATTCTTTATTTGTTTTGTTAAAGTAAAATTCCAAATAGCATAACCAGCAACATATTCACTGTTGTCATCAAGAATACCATTGCCGTTAGTATCACCAAATCCGTATTTACTGCGTAAAATACCTCTTAAGTTTGCAAAAATACCCAGCTCATTATTTTGATAAGAAAGTTTAATTGTGCCTGAATGATTTGAACGGTTGAAGAGTCCGCCATACTCAGATTCTTTAACTAACCTTATTCTTCCATTAGAGCCGACCTTTGAAATTTTGCCGCTTCTTATTTCGTTAAGAATTTTTTCATCTATTGCTTGTAAGTATTGATAACTGATAGAGAAAGAAAATTTATCAAAAGGAGAAAATGATAATGAAGTTTCAATTCCTTCAGTATATATTTTATTAATGTTGAAATAAGTAAACACACTTTGTCCATTTGTTTTGATTGCGATTGGACTTGCCTCAATCAAATCTTTAACATTATTTCTAAATAGATTTATTGAAGCGAAAAATGAATTTGTGGGTGAGTATTCTATTCCAAAATTAAATCCAACTGAACTTTCGGCACGAATCTTTGTTATCCTCTCAGGGTCTATTAATATTCTTTGGATTTGTTGCGATTCTAATAATTGTTTAATAGATTCCTGAATATTTGAAGACCCAAAAACACTATAGCCTACTTGAGCATTTGTAAAATTAAGATAAAGCTGCTGTAGTGTTGGAGCTTTAAATCCGCTTCCAACAGATGCTCTAATTTTTAGAAAGTTATAAGGTTTGAATAGAATTGAAAATTTAGGACTTAACTTTGAAGCAAAATCGTTATGATGGTCAAATCGAACACCAATTACAAAATCGAATTTGTCGTTTGGCAGCCATTCTTCCTGTGCAAAAAAATAGTAAGAGCTTGTATTTTTTTTACCATCATAAATCCTATCAGCCTGTACAGTTTCGAAAATATATCCTGCTCCAGCGATGAGATAATTTTTTGTATCCAATAAAAAGTCATTTTTAATTTCTGCTTTATAAAAGTATTGGTCAAAAATATTTTCTTCATAAATACTGCCATCATTTTGGAAAGCTGATTGGGAATTTGTAAAATATCTTGAAAAATATAAATTAGCTTCAGATTTAATTGATGAAGTAAATTTATGTTCGAATAATAAACTATTGTTCCAATCGGTCAATTTATCTGTAGTGTTAACTAATTTTATTCCGTTTAATACTGTTGATTGTTCTATATTATTTTGCTGCTGCAAAAAAATTCTGCTATTAAACTTAAGGAAGTAAGAGTCGTTAATTTTATATCTTATTAGAGGTGATATACTGTAATTAAAAAATTTTGGTGCTGTTAAAGATATAGAAGCTGGGATAAGTTTATATCCATCGGAACTTATTCGTTCAAGAAACAGAGAAATATTCAATTTATCATTTTGCTTGAATATCTCTTCTTTAGTAAGTGATAAATTGCTGATAACATCTAATGTATTGTATGTTTTGTAGAGTGATTGCAAAGCTAAGGTATAAGAATTTTCAGGTATATCTGTAATTAAATTTATTACACCTGCGAGTGCTTCACTTCCATAAAGTGAAGAGGAAGGACCTTTTACTATTTCGATTTGTTTTAAATTTGACACAGAAAATCTTGAAAGATCAATAGTGCCTGCATTTCTTCCAATTAAAGGTTCTCCATCAATCAAAACGAGAGTATAATCTGGGTCAAGCCCTTGCATTTGAACACCTTTTCCCCAAGGTTCATCTATAATTAATAAACCTGGCTGTTCAACAATTACCTGCTCTAATTTTGTAAATGCAGAATTTTTTATGTCGTTTTTAGTAACAATTTCTGTTTTAATTGGCGTATTAAGGATATTTTTATTTGTTCGAGTTCCAGTTACGACGATATTGTCTATTAAGAAATTTTTCTTTTTAAGAAAAACTTCTAGCGAGATTTGTTGATTTTCCGATAAAACGACAATTCTTTTTTCTGTTTCATAACCAATAGCAGATACAACTATGACATGTTTACCTGAATCAACATTACTAATCTCAAAATTGCCTTTAATGTCTGAAGATGCACCAATGTTTGTCCCTTCAATTTTTATATTAACATTTGGTATTGGATTTTGGTCTTCATCAAATATTATTCCTGAAATTGCAAATTTTTGTTGAGCATTTATAAGTGAATAAAATGCCAAAAAGAAAAAAGTTATATAGAGGAAAGTGTTGATTCTTATTGTATACATAATTCTTATTTAGACTAAATCTTAATAACAAAATTATTTTCTATTGTATTTTAATACAATACACTGTAGTAGGTAATTTTTTTAACAATTTTAGGTAAGTGTATTATTGAGGACTGGCAAAGATTAAATAATGCCAGAATCAATAGCATAAAGAATTAATTCTACTGGTGATTTTAGTTTAAGTTTTTTCATAATGTTTTTACGGTGAGTGTAAACAGTATGGATACTTATAAACAGTTTATCAGCTATTTCTTGATTGGAATATTTTTCTGCAATAAGTCTGATAATTTCAATTTCTCTTTTTGTTAATTCAATTTCATTTTTAGGTTCTTCAATTTTTTCTTCGAGTATAACGTTAAGAATTTTATTACAGAAGAACTTTTCACCTCTAGAAAGAGAATCTAAAGCAGTTAAAATTTCATTTTCATCGCATTCTTTTGTTAAATAACCCAAGACGCCGTTTTTTATAGCTTTCAGAATAATGTCCTTTTTATTATTCTCTGATATAACCAAAATTTTAGTTAATGGCGAGACCTCATGTATCATTTCAATATCATCATGAAGAATGAAGTCTCTTTGGTCCATATCAATTGCTATAATATCTGGCTGAAATATTTTTAGTTTATTCCAGAACTCTTTTTTGTTTGTTATTTCTCCTTTTAGTAAATAACTCTCGTTTTTTTCTATAATAGAACGAAAGCCCCTTCTAAATAGGTATATAGGAGTTGCAATAACAATAGTAATCATTTTTAAATAAGTTATTATTACTAAGACTAAATCTAAATAAGAGAAATATTAATAGCAATCTTTCCAGGTATGGAATTATTAGTTGTTTGCTAAGTATTAAAGTAAACGAACTTCGAAGGAAATCTTTATAGTAAATAATTTTGGCTGTTAACAGAAATAAGTTTTTTTGCTTATTAACTTTTAATAAGTTAGTAATATTAGAAAATCCATAAATAATTTAATAGAGTAGTTTACTAAGAATAAATGGCAAGGACAGAGCCTTTCGATAAATATTTAAATGAATACGAACAATGGTTCAAAGAATATTCTTTTGTTTATCAATCTGAAATAGAAGCTTTAAGACATTTTATTCCAGTGGGCAAAAGGGGAATAGAAATTGGAATTGGTACTGGACGCTTTGCCATACCTTTTAATATTAGGGAAGGGGTAGAACCATCCAAGGAGATGAGAAATTTCTCTCTAAGATTGGGCTTAACTGTTTACGATGCAATAGCAGAAAACCTTCCGCTTAGTAATGAATCATATGATTTTGTGTTGATGGTTACTACTATTTGTTTTATTGATGATATAAAAAAAGCATTTAATGAAGTACATAGAATTCTTAAATCTAACGGTAACTTTATAGTTGGATTTGTTGATAAAAATAGTTCACTTGGGATGAAATATGAAGTGTTAAAAGAACATAATCCGTTTTATCGCATTGCTACTTTTTACTCTGTTGATAATGTAAGACATTTTTTGACAGAGGGAAAATTCACCAACATTGAAATAATTCAGACTATATTTGGAGAGCTTGATCAGATTAAAGAAGTACAACAATTTAAAGAAGGTTATGGAGAAGGTGGCTTTGTTGTTATAAAAGCAGATAAAAGTAGTAATTGAATATTGTACAATAATTTAACCTATAATTTTTTGCTAGAAAGCTTATCCCTTTTGTGACCAAGTTATAACTAATTTACTAATTAAAAGCTTTATCGAATATTACCTTAGCAACCAAAGTTAAAGAGTAGGTTAGCTTACCAAAGGAAGCTCAAAACGTAGGTTGGCCTGCCAAAGGGAGTTTCAAAATGTAGGTTGGCCTGCCAACCGAAGCTTTTAGATGATTTTGGCCTGCCAACCGAAGCCTTGGCGTAGGTTGGCGGAGAGGGCGAGTCTGACTACGCAACTACGTTGCTTCGTCAGATAAAATTCTTTTCTTTAATATTGCTTTTCCAGAACCTGTCTTAAAATATTTCTCAAGTTTTCTTGCTTTAGATTCGGTATTTACGGCAACATAGGCTTCTAATTTGAAAGGTCTATAATGTTTCGTAGAAATATTTAATCCATTATTATGTTCTTCTAGTCTTCTTTTAATATCATTTGTGGAACCAATATAAATATAATCCGACGTTAAGCTTTTTATGATATAAACATACCACATAAAATGATTAACCAATGTTGAGTATTAATTATTACAATCGAAAATTTAAATTATCTTAAAATTTATAAGCAATTATTACTTTCGCAAAATGAACTTTTAACATATATTGGATTGCCACTGAAGCTTTTAGGTGATTTTGGCCTGCCAACCGAAGCCTTGGCGTAGGTTGGCGGAGAGGGCGAGATTCGAACTCGCGATAGAGGTTTAAGCCCCTATGGCGGTTTAGCAAACCGCTGCCTTCAGCCACTCGGCCACCTCTCCTTATGCTGAACTGTTCGAAATTTTATCTGCCAATATAATCAACACTTGGTTAAAATAAAAATTTGTAGCTTAATTGTATGTTCCTGCCCGGCATATAAGCAAAATTTTTTATTGCTGATAAATGGTCTCTGTATGGTTGGTCTAATAAATTGTTGATTTTCAAGTCTATCATGTGAACATAATTGCCCATTAATAATTTTATGCCGGCATATATATCTATTAATCCGTATCCTTTTGTGGGCGTTTCAAATGGTGCAGTTTTATTTTGCTCACCGGCTAATTTCCACAGAATACCAAACCAATAGTTATCGTTTGAATAACGTTGTTCAATAGAAAATCGCATCGGCGGCAGTTGTGGTAAATTTTCGTCTAATATTTTTTGTTCACCCCTCACATAATCAAAAATAACTGTAGTTGATAAAAATCTGTTAAATTCATATTGAGCTTTTAACTCTGTACCGTAAATAACAGCACCACTTTGACTATATTGATAAACTGGAATACCTATACCATCTGTGTTAAAGTGATTTTTGCTTGTCTCTACATTATAGTAAAGGTTTGTTGGTTTTCTAAAAATATAATCGTCAAGATTGTTGTAATAGAAATTTAATTCAGCAAGGTGATTAGCTTTCCTTACTCTTAAACCAAGATCGAAACCTAAATTTTTTTCATTTACCAAATTTCTGTCACCAATATCAAAAGTTGCAGTAGCTTCGTGAATTGCATATGAGGATAGTTCTTCAATAGTTGGTGCTCGAAATGCATTTGCTAAATTAGCAAATAGGGAAATCTTATCTGTAAGATTATAAACTAATCCAATGGAACCACTAAGTGAGTAATATTTTTTTTCTGCAGAGGGAAATGTAGAATCTGAAATTTCAGCTTGAGGTATTTTTATTTTATTAATTTCATATCTTGCCCCAAATTGTAAGTTCAGATTATTAAATTTAACTTCTTCAAAAAAATAAGCTGCTAGACTGCTATAGTCTGCATTAGGGGTAAAGGCTTCTGCGCCAGTTACTGAATAATTTTGCTGTAATCCCCAAAATCCAAAAACTCCCTGTAAAGCAGAAAAAATTTTTTGATGTTTAAATGAGAGATCTGCACTGTAACTTTTTAGCCCAAATGCTGTGCCTGTCTCACCTGTCAATCTTGAAATTTCCTGATGCTGATAATTTTGGTAGCCGCCTTTAAGACTAAAAGATTTTACAAAAGATTCAACTTTAGAACTTTCTAATAGAATTCGAAGTTCTTGTTTTTTCATTTCAATTTTTATAGGGCCATCACCATTATTTTCATTTGGATTTAAGGGTATACCATAACCATTAAAGTAATTAGCATAACTTAAGCCAGCAGTACCAAAGTGGGGAATAAACGAAATTCCGAATTGATAGCCCCTTGAAAATTGATCTGAATTTACTACCTTGTTGCCATTACCGTCTTTATAATCTCTATTTGTTCTGTTAAAATAATTTCCGTGGAAGCCAAAGTCATTTAATCCGTAATGAAAATCAAAGTTGCCGGCTAATTCTTTGTTTACCGTAGAAGTTACCAAATTAACTGTAGCATCGGGTTTAGATGGGATGTAAGTGGGAATTGCTTCGGTAATGACATTAATTACACCACCAATTGCGTTACTTCCGTATAGTAGACTTGCCGGGCCCCTCAGTACTTCAATCCTTTCAACACTTATACCATCATCACTTACTGCATGGTCATCAGATGTATTCGATAAATCTCCCATACGAAGACCGTTCTCTAAAATTAGTATCCTATTGTTGCTAAATCCTCTGATCACAGGTCTGGAGGCAGCAGTTCCGTTAGACCTAAGTGAAATGCCCGGTTGAAAATTTAAAGTTTCTCCGATAGTTGAACTTCGTTTTATATTCAAATCCATATTTGCAATTGTAAGTGTACTTTGTGAGATATTTTTAGGATCAATTTCTAAAGGATTTCCGGTTACTACAACTTCTTGTAAATTAACGCTTCCTTCTACCATTTTAATTATTAGAGGTTCACTTTGTGGGACAATAATTTTTTTAAGAATTGTTTTATGACCAATGTAAGAAAATTTAATTGTGTATGTTCCTTCTTGAATATTATCGAACCTAAAATCCCCATTCAAATTTGTCGCGGTTCCAATTTTTAACTCCTCTATAATAATGTTAACTCCAAGTAAAGGCTCACCATCTTTCTCGTCAATTACCTTTCCTTTGATTGAGTTTTGTGTATGGACTGTTATTGGTATATATAATGATAATAATATTATTAGCAAGTTAAATCGCTTCATAATTTTCCCTTTGATTTTATTTATGAAATAAAAAATGAGAAAGAGATTAGTTAAAAGGTGATTTTGTAAGAATTATAAAGCTGGCGGCGCTCTTAGAGAGCTGGAAAAACCATAGAAGGATTTATAGAATTGATAGTCTAAAACTTTATCTATGATTTTAATATTATAAAGGGATAATGCAGCAAAACTTGGGGTTATTATTGTATTGTAAGTTGTGTGAATAAACTCAAGCAGTTTACATTGACCTGAATTACTCAAAAAAGGATCAGAAACTTTTACAGCATCATTGCTGCTAAGAGAAGCAATGTTATTGAATGAAAGATTATACAAATTGTGATAGTGCAGCGAAGAGATGCCAATTATAAGAAGCTGAACTGTTAGATTGATTACAGCAGTGTATTTAATATATTTTTTCTTCAGACTCACAAAAATCTTATAATCGTTAAGTTAAAAAGGTTGATTCTCTTTTACTCAAATGATATTTTCCAACCCAAATATAAAGACAAAATGTCTAACTTAAAAATCCATTTTAAAAGGAGGTCATATGGCGAAAGAACTTAGCGGAGAGGTTTACTACCCATCGGAAGAAGTAATAAACTATGCTCGCATTAAAGATTGGGAAGAATTAAATGAATTTGCAAAAAAGAATCCTCTGAAATTTTGGTCCAATGAAGCGGAAGAGTTACATTGGTTTAAAAAATGGGATAAGGTATTGGATGATTCAAATAAGCCTTTTTATAAATGGTTCACTGGCGCTAGGACAAATATTGTTTATAATTGTCTTGATGTACACTTAAAAACTCATCGCAGAAATAAACTTGCTTTAATTTGGGAAGGAGAAAACGGGGATTGGAGAACAATGTCTTATCACGCTTTGCATAGGGAGACGTGCAAATTTGCTAACGTTTTAAGAAGTATGGGTGTACAAAAGGGTGATAGAGTTACAATATATATGGGAAGAATACCAGAAATTGTTATAGCAATGCTAGCAACTGCGAGAATTGGTGCAATCCATTCTGTTGTATATGGCGGCTTTTCAGTTGAATCACTTGCAGAAAGGATAGAAGACAGTCAATCCAAAGTGTTAATAGTTGCTGATGGTGCTTATCAACGCGGTAAAATTGTTCAGCTTAAAAAAATTGCTGATGAAGCACTTGAAAGATGCGGCACTGTAGAGCATGTTCTGGTTGTTAAAAGAACAGGTCAAGAAATTAACATGGAAAGTGGAAGGGATATGTGGTATCATGAATTGATGAACTTACCAATAGCAAACAATACATGCACACTTGAAGAAATGGATTCGGAGGACCCATTATTTATACTTTACACCTCAGGTACTACAGGAAAACCTAAAGCAATATTACACACTCACGGCGGTTACATGGTTGGCATTTATACTTCATTAAAATATGTTTTTGATATACACGAAGAAGATAGGTACTGGTGTGCGGCTGATCCTGGCTGGATTACAGGCCACAGCTATATTGTGTATGGACCATTATTAAATGGGGCTACATCTTTCCTATATGAAGGTGCACCCAACTTTCCTTATCCAAATCGTTGGTGGCAAATGATTGAAAAGTATGGTATTAATATTTTATATACAGCTCCTACAGCAATTAGAGGCTTAATGCGTTTTGGAGAGGCATGGGTTAAAAGGCATAATTTGTCGTCTTTACGATTGCTTGGTTCTGTTGGTGAACCAATTAATCCTGAAGCGTGGAGATGGTATTATAAAGTTGTTGGAAATGAAAAATGCCCAATTATGGATACATGGTGGCAAACAGAAACTGGAATGTTTATGATTACACCTATGCCATGTGTTCCACTTAAACCTGGCTCGGGAACACGACCTTTCCCTGGTATCGAAATGGATGTGGTTGATGAGCAAGGGAATCCTGTTGGCCCAAATGAAGAAGGCTACCTCGTGATTAAAACACCATGGCCTGCTATGATTAGAACGGTTTATAATGATCCCGATAGATATGTAAATCAGTATTGGAGTAGATACCCTGGTATGTATTTAACTGGTGACAGCGCAAAGAAAGATGAAGACGGCTACTTCTGGATTATTGGTAGGGTAGACGATGTAATAAAAGTATCTGGTTATAGACTTGGGACTGCTGAAATTGAAAGTGCATTGGTTAGTCATCCTGCCGTTGCTGAAGCCGCTGCAATAGGGCTCCCCCATGAAGTAAAAGGAAATGCAATCTATGCTTACGTAATACTTCGTAACGGCTATGAAAAGTCCAACGCTTTAATTGATGAATTAAAACAACATGTAAGTCACGAAGTCGGCCCAATTGCAAAACCAGAACATATTGAATTTGTCGATTCACTACCTAAAACACGCTCAGGAAAAATTATGCGTCGTGTATTGAAAGCAAAAGCACTTGGACAAGACCCCGGTAATATTTCTACTCTTGATGAATAATCTATTAAAAATATTAGCAAGAACAAGAAATAAGTTTTTGAGTATCATTCTTGTTCTTGCTTATACTTAAATATTATGTCCACTATCTATATAGTTATTCAAGGTGTTTTTTTAATACTAGCTCTTTCATAAAATTCTGGGTTGAGAGTTTTTCGCAACCGAGAATCATTTCTTTAATTTTATCCTGCTGTGGGCGAGTTAATATTTTTTCTGAAAGAGAATTAAATTTATTCTCTATGTCTTCAATGGTCATTGGTTGTTTTGGATGACCTTTTGGATATTCAAGATATTTCGAAAATTCTTTTCCATCTTTAGTTTTAATTACAACTTTAGATGGTTGTTTTTCGGGGAATAATTTTTCGAATTCAGTTGATGCCTCGCCTTTAATTTTATTAATCACTTTCCAAATTCTAGGATCTTTTAATTTTTCTTCAGTAAAAGATTGTGTAGTTATTTTTTTATCTACAATTGCTACTGCAATGCAATAGGGAAGTGAATGGTCAGCAGTTTCTCGAGATTCCGGTTTATATTTGCTTGGATCGAAAAGAATATCACACGCACGTGCTATTGTTGTTACAGTTACTGATTCAACTTCGTCATATTTAATATTGTTGTTTTTTACAATATCAAGGGTAGCGGAAATATGAGTATGTGTCAAGGCTTCGGTAGGAAATGCTTTCATGCTGCAATCGAGAATTTTAAATTTTTTTCCTAAGTCCCCTATAAGTTTTTCTATATTCCAACTCCAATTTTCTGATTTATCTCTGCCTTGCATTTTGATGGGATAAGTTTTTTTGTTTATTACATCCCATCCCCAAAAGCAATCCATAAAACCTTCTTTCCCTTCGAAAATCATTTCGGTACCGGTAAAACCTTCTTTAGCTAACAAGGCAGCGAACACACCGCTTTGGACTGCCATTGGGTCAACTGTATTTTTCATCATTGAAAGCTTGCCTGCAGTAGGTGCACCTACAGTATAGTTGTGTGACCCATTTATTCCGATTGCGTTTACCATTTCATCAACTGTTAGATTTAAGATTTTTCCTGCAACAATAGGCGAGACAAATTGAGTTAAAGTTGCATGGTGCCATTTCCGTTCACGAATTCCGGGAACAGCAAATTCACAAAGTCGTTGTTCAAATTCATATCCAAGAACAATTGCAACAATAACATCTTTCATGGATGCATTAACAAGTTCGGCTGTAGCTAAAGCAGCCGGGATTAAATCAGAAGGATGAGATGGATCCTCTTTCCAATAAATATCATTGAAGTCAAGTGAACGAACCATAAGTGAATTTATTAGCGTTGCATTAATTGCTGGAATTTTATCGCCAAATGCAATAACAGTTGCTTCGTTTCGTCCACCTATTTGTTTGTAGATATTTCGGATAATATTTACATCTTTAGTTTTATATGCACCAAAAGCACATCCTATTGAATCGTATAAAAATCTTTTTGTCGTTTCAATTACATTTTGAGGTAAATCTTCGTATTTTAAGTTAACCGCAAATTCAGAGATAACACGAGAAATAGACTTTTCCATAGTGTTAATCCTTAATTATGTTGGTGAAAGATGAAATTGTTACTTACTTATTCTGCCAGTTGGTTTCGTAAATCTTGGGGAAGTTGAGGAAAGGGAAGAAGTGTTTAGAAGTATTGTATTTGATTATCATAAAAAATTTTGAATTTGACTCGGAATAAAATTATGGTTTTTATGAATTAAATAAAAGAGAGATGTTTATAGAAATGGTTATTAATTGGAATTTACAGTATTGTCCAAAATAATTTTTATAATAAAAATTTGCTTGCCATGAAGTGGTGAATTCTCATATGATTTTTATCGAATGTAAGTAATTTTGAAATAAATAAAGTAACTGATCATCTGCTCTTTGTGTTTGTCTAAAAAGTAAAATTTTTTAGAAAATAGGACACGGACAACACGGATTTTAACGGATTTTAAAATTGAAAAATTACTTTTTAGACAACTACTTTTATTACTCTAAAAAATTATTTTGACAGATATGTGAAATATAACTGTATCACCAAACTCTTTAGAACTTTCTGAAGCAGCAACATATCATGCAGGTCTTCTTACTGCAGCAAAAGTAAAAGAATGAGTTTCTCTATCATACTTATAGTAGTGGGGTAGTTCTGAATATGGATAATTTATTATTAAGCTCTTTATTTTATTTGTTTATTAAACAATTATTTATAGACTACTCACTTAAAAGTTTTTCTGCCCACAATTTAAAACGTCCAAGGTATTTCCATAATTGATCTATGTCTTTCCTGTCATAAATATCTCCGCTGTAAGAAACTGCTGTTTTATGTTCAATTATTCGTTCTAACTGATTTATAGCTGATTTCTTTTCTTTTGATTCAGCAATAATTTCATTAATTAAAGAAACTACCTGATGATGATCGTCGCTTTGACTTTTAACACCACCATATTTTATACAAATTGCATCTGAATAGGCAATTGCTGCATGAACTATAAGAACACCTGCTGCATTCCAATATTCGTATTCTTTAGCTACATCGGCACCGTTATAAAAGCTTTCGGCCACTATTCTATAATTCTTTGAAGCTGATTTATCAACAGATTTCCTTGTAGTCTTTTTAACCATTTAACAATTCTTTTATTTTTAACCCGGAGATGTATACTCCTTCTTTTGTTATTTCTTTAACAGGAGATTTACCGAATTTAGAACGTTTAATAAAATCATTTTTTGTAATATAAAACGGTGCTAACGATACACCGTATTTCTTTTTCAACTTACTACTGAGATCACTAAGCACTTTTTCGATTTTCTTTTTATTCGTTTCACTGTTATAAATTATGCAAATATCATAATCACTATCGATGGTTTCTTGCTGACGAGCTACACTCCCGAATAAATAAACGCTGATTGTAAACTTTCTTAATGAGTTTGCTATTTCCTTCGAAATCATTTCAACATATTTTCTTTCTGCAGCCAGTGCAGGAAGCAGTACATCTTTAACAAGAAAATGTTCACGGTTAAGAGTAAATAAATGCTCTCTACCACCACGTACACGATTTACAATTCCCATATCCTCCAAAAAAGACAAAGTGATTAAACAATTTTTAGGTGTGATCCCTGCTATTCGTGCAACTTCTCTGCCCGAAATGCCAACAGCGTAATTTTCTAAAGCACGCATAACCGCAATATTTGACCAGGTAGAAAATAGCGCATTAAGAGCCTTATTAACAATCATTTTCCATCCGTTTCTTTTAGGAAACATATGTTTCTTTTAGGAAACATATATATTTTTTAACGTACTAGCAAATTTCATCTCCTTAGATGTTTATTATTAAGGCGTTAATACACCATGGTATACATTATATAAGAATCGATTTAGTTCCACGCTTCATATTTAACCCGAGCTTCTTTAACTACTGAATCCCTGAAATAACGGCTTAATTCTTCAGGTGTTCTCAAGTCAACCTTTCTTCCTATAATTTCAGATAGTTGTCGTTCCATCCTTGCAATGTCAAGAAGTCCGTATTCAGTATCATCTGCAAACTCAACTAATAAGTTCACATCACTTTCGGGATTTTCTTTATTCTTCAGATATGAACCAAACAGTGAGAGCTTCTTTATTTTGTTTTCTCTGCAGAACGAATCTAATTCCTTTTTATGTTTAGTTAAGATGTCCATTGACTATTCCAAAATCTGGCTCATTAAATTATTTTAACTTCTGAAATATAACTGTATCACCAAACTCTTCAGAACTTTCTGAAGCAGCAACATATCCTGTAAGTCTTCTTCCCGCAGCAAAAGAAAAAGAATGAGTTTCTCTATCATACTTCCTATGGTGAGTTAGTTCTGAATAAGGAGAATTTATTATTAAACACTATATTTTATCCAAAATTTAATCTTCCAGTCTAGATATTATAGTTTCTATCTGATATTTAAGTTTTGGCATATCCTTTATAACAGTATCCCATATTATCTCAAGGTCAAGCTCGCCATACATATGAATAAAAACATTTCTCATAGCACGCATCTTTCTCTAGGGTAAATTAGAAAATTTATTCTTTAATTTATAAGATACATGATTTGATACTTCCTCGATAATTCCAATTTTTCTAATTACTGCTTTCTGAAGAATCTCGTATTTATAAATTATATGGTAACCGCTCGTATAGTGTACTTAAAAATAATTTGTTATCAAAGATTAAATTTCACCCAGTTCTCAAGACCATTAGCTGCGATTAATTCTTGAGCTGCAGTTCCTATTGGATTAATTGAATATGTTTTGTCATTTGCTTTGATTGTTGAATTTTGGAAATTGATTTTTGCTGTTATTCCTGTTCGATGAGATTTCACCACTTCGTGGATAGTTAATTGATTCTGATCAAATTGTCTTCTCAAATCATTTACTAATTCCGGGCATTCAATAATCAGGAAACCATTATTAATTGCATTTCGTTTGTAAGTCTCATTAAATGAACCAGCAATTACAAGTTGAATACCTTTGTATTTTAATGCTGTTGCAGCTTGTTCACGTGAGCTTCCAGTTCCAAAATTAAATCCTCCAACAAGAATATCACCTTCTTTAACTATGTTTTTAAAATTCGGGTCATAATTTTCCATAACTACTTTAGCTTGGTCTAAAGGAGTCATATCATCATTATAAGTATATTTACTGGGATAAATTCCATCTGTGTTTAAATTATCTTGTGGACAAAAGATTAATTCACCTGTAATTTCAGAAGGGAAGCCATCAATAATTTGGACTGATGTTGTAGAAATATTTCTTTTTGTATTTGTTCTTATTTCTCCAATAATTTTTTGATGAGGTCCTTTCCATTCATAATCGATATAACCTGATAAAGCCGAATAAGCAACAACAGCGGGAGATGCAAGATATGCTAAAGCATTAGGAGAGCCCATTCGACCTTTGAAATTTCTGTTAGTTGCTGAAATTCCAATTTCGCCATCTTCAAGTAAACCAGTCCCTAATCCAATGCAAGGTCCGCAGCCTGGCGGTAAAGGAATTGCATTAGCTTCAATTAGTGCCTGCCAGTCTCCACGTTTTTCACTTTCTTTTTGAACTTCGCTTGAAGCAGCACCGATATAAAATTTTACATGCTCTGCTACTTTTTTGCCTTTTAAAATTTTTGCAGCCTCAGCAATATCTTCAACACGAGAATTAACACACGAAACCAAATAAGCTTTGTCAATTTTTATTTTTTTGTTTTTGATTTCTGAAACAGGTGTAATTTTTTTGACTGTATTTGGTCCTGATACATAAGGTTCAATCGAAGAAAGGTCTATAGTCAATTCTTTAGAATAAAAAGCATCTCTATCAGGTTGAAGATTTGGCAATTCTTTTTCAAGCTCTAAAATTCTTTCTTCATTTATTCTTGGATGTTTGCCATTTCCATCAGCATCGGATGAAACTCCTTCAAGTCCTCTTTGCTGAATAAATTTTGCTCTTTGTTTTAACCACTCAAGTGTAATTTCATCAATAGGGAAAAGACCAACGAGAGCACCCCATTCAGTTGTCATATTTGCAATTGTAAGCCGTTCATCAATGCTTAGATATTTAATACCTTCACCGACAAATTCAATAGCATGATTTAGTACTTCATCATTATTGAAAAATCCACAGAGAGCAATTATTACGTCTTTGCCTGTAACACCAGTTTGCAATTTTCCTTTTAATTCTACTTTAGCTATAGGAGGAACTTGCCACCATGTTTTACCAGTTGCCCAAATTGCTGCTGCATCTGTCCTTACAATTGGTGTTCCTAAGCATCCAATTCCGCCATACATATTTGAATGGCTATCGGATGCAACAGCCATAGTTCCAGGCCAGGCATAACCTTCTTCAATCATAATTTGATGACCAATTCCACGACCAGCAGGATAGAAGTCAGCTCCCATAGATTTTGCAAACTCTTCAATCTTTCTATATTTCTGTAAATTTTTTTCATCTTTGTTCTGAATGTCATGGTCAAGTGTAATAACAACTTGTCTTGGATTTGCTAACTTAGTTGCACCAATGCTTTTAAATTTTGGAATAACTGCACCAGTGTTATCGTGAGTCATAACATAAGCTGGACGAATTGTAATATAATCTCCAGATTGAACAATTTGATCTGGCAAAAGACCAACTGCATAACGCTGAACAATTTTTTCGATTAATGTTTGAGGCATTGTGTTTCCTGTTGTGTAATTGTCAAATTATTTAATTAGTAAATTGTTGTAGCTATCATTTAAGTAATTTTTTGTCTAAGCAATTTATTAAAATTCGGTATTCATTATTATATAGAAAAACATTTAATGTAAATATACATTTTAAGCGTAAAAATAAAATATTGTTCTAAGCATTTTATTCATATTGATTTTTTGAGTAGCGTTCTAAAAATTGTGTAAGGTAAAATAATGAAAGAGGCATTTACCCTCACTAAATTTGCAATAAGAAAAAGGAGGATAAATGCCCATGGAAACAAAAACAGAAATCAACGCAGTAGAAATTAAAAAAAATATCAGAGTAAACAAAAGCATATTTAATTATGTTAATGAACAAGTAAAAAATTTTATAAAATTATTTTTAGAGACAATATTAGATGTAGAGTTTGAGATGTATAGAGAAGGACTAACACCAAAGAGATATCGTCAACGTAATGGTTATTATCGGAGAAGTTTACTAACGAGTTATGGGTTAATTGAAAATCTAAAAGTGCCAAGATATAGAGCAATAAGGTTCACAAATTCACTCTTTAAGCCCTGGCAAAGAAGATGGGAAAAAGTCGAAGAAACAATCGTAAAACTATTTATACAAGGAGAAAGCTACCGAGACATAAGACGTATGGTTGGAGAACTTTCCACGAAGTGGTGAATTCTCATGTAATTGGTTGTTTTGAAAATAAAAGAAGTCTTGATAAAATTTTGTTCTTTGTATTTAATTTTATCAATGAATTATTTGGTAATGCCTCTTTTGTTAATAATATCGCTCTTACACAATTTTAAGAACGTTATTGATAAATGGAATTTACTTTAGAATAATGTAATGAATTACTTTCAACTCTCTAAAATAAAGTAAGGTTTTTGCACCTCCCAAGGTACTTTGTATTTTGGGCAGAACCCTAGAATACAGCAGATAAATTATAGAATAGAATTCATATGACGTAGACTGAGTAGATTAGTTCATTAGAATTAATTTAATATTCTGCTTGCAGGGTAAGTTTTAAATCCGGTTACTCAGTGTAATGTATTTTTTAACCACTAAGGTTCACTAAGAATTTGTTTAGCTTGTCCACCAAAGCTGACTGTTGTAAAATAAATTACTGTGTTGTATTAAAGACAACGAGAAGCTGTAAAACAATTAATATCACCTAAATGATTCGAACGAAACAAAATCTGCATGATGAACTATGATAGATTCAACAGTTCGTTTTCCTAAATCACCTTCTTTTGAATGCGTTGCAATTATATGCTGAACTTCGAATGGAATATTAAATCTTGCTGCAATTGCTAAGCCACTAAAAGGATGACGAACCATTTCGCCAGCTTTGCTAATTTGTATTTTGCCGTTTACTTTTTCATATTCTAATAATTTACCTACATCAATTAGAATTGCACCAGCAATTAAATAATCCATATTTATGTTTAATGAATCACCAAAATTCTTTTTCATAATTTTTGCAATTTCAAATGCAAGTTGAACACATGTTCTTTTATGGTTGATGAAAGAAATTTTACAATCTTTGATAAGAAGCGTAAATGGGATTATTTCTAAATCTTCTATTGAAAGAGATGAATTTTCAATTGCATAAGTCCAACAGTCAATTACTTTTTCGCGCAATGATTCATCTTTAATCCAATCAATTTCAGGCCAGAGTTTTTTAATTTTTTCTCTGAGCATATTGCCTCTTACTTTAATACAATTTTATAATAATCTTACTTAGCAATTATTGGTTCTTTATGATTTTTTCTTAATACTTGATAAGCCTGTAATGCTAATAATACTGCAAGTATAAACAAAAGTAACGATACAAATGATAAAGTATAGTTGCGAGATAATATATTTGTGTAAAAAAGCATAAGCAAAGAAGTTAAAGTTACTGCAAACATAAATAGCATAGGAATTAATGTAAATTTTGTATCGATATTAAGATGAGCAACCCAAACTGTTATTGCTAAAAGTGCAATAGCTGCCAATAGTTGATTTGCACTTCCAAATACTGGCCAAATTGACATTGATTGTCCACTTAATGTTAATGCTGCACCAAATAATACTGTGACGGCAGTAGCTAAATATCGATTCTTTACTAAAATGCTTTGTTCTTTTCTATCTTTTATTTCAAAAAATTCTTGGAATGAATAACGAGCTAATCTTGTTGCGGTATCGAGAGATGTTAAAGCAAAAGCAGAAACAGCAAGAGCTGCAAAACTTGTGGCTGCATCTATTGGAACATTTAAGAAGGGAATATTATGTATAAAATTTGCAACGCCGGTGGAAAAAGCAGCAACTGCACCTTTGGTGTTAAGAATTTCTAGAAAATGTTCTTGGTCTAATGAAGCAACTGATAACAGAGAGAGAACAGCTAGTATTCCTTCAATTAACATTCCGCCATAACCAATTATTTTTGCATCGGTTTCTTTATCAAGCTGCTTTGCTGTTGTTCCACTTCCTACAATTGAATGAAAACCACTTATTGCTCCACAAGCAACTGTTACAAAAAGAGCAGGGAAGAGGTAACCAACTTTATCTACTGTGAAATTTGTAGTTGGTGATAAATGAATTTCCGGCATTGTGAAAAATAATCCAATTATGCCCGCTATCATTAAACCATATAAGAAAAATGAATTGAGATAATCTCTTGGTTGAAGAAGAATCCACACAGGTGTTACAGATGCTAAGAAAATGTAAATGAGCAAAATTATTATCCAAGTATTTCTATCAAGCTGAAGCGGATAGATGTAGCCCAAGTAAATAGCTAAAGAAAGAAATATTATTCCTACTGTTGATGAAATCCATAATGGTGCTTTGAATCTATAAACACTTAATCCAAAAAGAATTGCTAAAAAAATAAATAGAACTGATGAAGTACCAGAACTTGGAATGTGTGTAAATGTATCAGCAACAATAATTGTAAAGACTGCCATGATAAGAATTAATGTTGCCCAAGAGAAAATCAAAAAAAGTTTTTTGCCGCTAATTCCAATATAGTTTTCTATAATTTGACCGATTGATTTCCCTTTATGACGGATTGATGCAATTATTGATGTATAGTCATGAACACCGCCAATAAATGTTGCACCAATTAAAATCCAAATATAAACCGGTATCCAGCCAAAACTTGCGGCAATGATGGGACCAACGATTGGTCCAGCTCCAGCAATTGATGCGAAATGATGTCCTAATAGAACTGGTGATTTTGCTGGGCAGTAATCAACTCCATCATACATTGAATGTGAGGGAGTTGGATTTGCGTTCGATACGTTGAGCTTTTTTGCAATGTATCCGCCATACACATTATATGCACCTACAAACATTATAATCGCGAATAAAATTAATAATATGCCGCTCATTTTTTTACCTATTATTTATTACCAAATTACCAAGATTACCAAATTAGCAAGATTACCAAATTAGCAAGATTACCAAATTAGCATTCTTAGTGTTCTCTTTGCGAAATTTGCGTTTTCAAATAACATTATACATAGCATTCTTTTAGAAGAAGATTACATGATTGAATTACTTCTATACCAATTTTCCCGTACTCCCATTATTCCAATTCCCCATTATTTCCAATCTCGTATCTACTCATCTTCCTAACTTTTTATTCCAATTTAGAAATAACAGCATCCGTCATTTGTTGAGTAGATGCAGCGCCTTTCTCAAAAACATCTGGTCCACCTTTTAATTTCAGCATATCGTAAGTTCTTACTTTCCCTTCTTCAATTACTTTAGCAATTGCATTTCTAATTTTCTGAGCAATTTCATTTTTTCCAATATGTTCAAGCATCATCACAGCACTCATAAACATTGCAATAGGATTCACAATAGATGGGTTTAATTTTTCATACTTTGGAGCTGAACCATGAGTTGGTTCAAAAATTGCTACTTCTTCTCCAATATTTGCACTGCATGCAAAACCTAATCCTCCGATTAATCCAGCAAAACCGTCACTAATTATATCGCCAAACATATTTTCTGCTACAATGATTCCATAATCTTCTGGATTTTTTGTCAACCACATCATTTGAGCATCTATGTTGGTATCCCATAATTCAATTTCAGGATAATCCTTAGAAATTTCTTTTGCAATTTTTAACATCATACCAGAAGTCTCTCTCAAAACATTTGGCTTTTCACACAGCGTAACACTTTTATATCCAAGTTTACGAGCATATTCAAAAGCAGCTTTGATAATTCTTTCACTTGCTTTTTTTGTAACTATACGAGTTGATATTGCCATTTCTTCACTTGGAACATTTGCAAATGCTTTCATTTTAGGATGAGTTTCAAGAGCTTCTCGAACTTGTTTAGGTGGATTTGTCCATTCTACTCCGGAATACAAACCTTCTGTATTTTGTCTGAATATTACAACATTAACAAAAGGTTCTTCATAGGTTCCATCAATTTTTTTACGAATAAAATTGAGTGGATTACCTTTGAAAGAGATACATGGTCGAATGCAAATATCTAAATTAAAAATTTGACGCAGCGCAACAATTGGTGAAAAATAAACATATCCTTTCCCTTTTAATGAAGGGTCGAGTTCTTTTTCTGCTGCATCTTTTGGTTTACTTGTGATTGCACCAAATAAAGCAATTTTATGTTTAGCAATTAAATCGATTGTCCTTTGTGGAAGTGCGTTCCCTTCTTTACACCAGAATTCCCAACCAATATCACCCCAAACATATTCAGCTTGAAATCCAACGGCATTCAGTAAACGTATTGCTTCTGGCAAAACAATTTTTCCAATTCCATCTCCAGGTAAAACAACAATTTTTTTCATTTTATTTTCCTTAAAGTGTATTAATTTTTTGTAAACCAAATTAGAGAGATGGATTGTTTATATCAAGGAAATGAGAATGATTAAGTACTTTTAAAAACAGTTATAAGGATTTTTTATCTTATTTGTAAAGTTCTTCCACACACTTTAGTTCTTAATTATTCTTTAGAAATGAACTTTATAATAAAGATTAAGCTTCTTATTAAAGCTGCAAATCAATTTGTAGATTTAATGAATTATAGATATTTCCAATTATTTCTGTATATCCACTTCCGATTGTTTTTTCTTTAGGCTTGTAAAGCTCTGAATATTTTAACGAGATAATTAAGTTAAAAGGCAATTTATATTTTGCATATAAGTACCATCTAATCCCTTCGCCATATAATGGCGGATTAGTAATAACTCCATCTAAATCATTTTCATATTCGTATATACGGGAGTTAAACGAATCTGTCTTAAAAAAAGTAGTACGTAAATCAATTAATAGGTTTGAAGCAGGAGAAATTCTGACATCCTGATAAACTAAAAATCCTTTTTCATTATTGTTCTTTGTTTTACTGAATGAAAGAAAAATTGATTCGATTCTGCTTTTTAGTGAAAGGAATTTATTAATCTCGTAAATAAAATCAAGTCTTATATTTTGAGTTAACTGGTTGTCAATTATATTTTCATCAGAGTACAACTTAGCGACTTCTTTGTTTTCGTTTTTATACTTAAAGAACAGCTTTGTTTTTTCGAAGGGGATTGCATAGTAGTAAATTAAAAATTCTTTTCCAGAACTAGGCATTGAATTACTATTCGTTGGATAGGGGAATTTAAATTGGTCATAGTAAAAGTTAATTACACCGGCATATGTTTTTAGCTTAAAGCCTGTATAAAAACCTATTTCGTTCTGTGTACCATTTTTTCCCCCGAATCCATTTGAAAATAGGTTAATGTAATTGTGTGGATAATTTCTAAACGAGCTTACTAATGAAAAATGCGGCGTAATATTAATTTCTATGTTATTAATACTTGCTACAGATATATTGTTGTATGAGAATTCTCCGCTGAAGGAAACACTTTTTAAAAAAGCATGATAATCAAGAGAATAGAACTCGAATTCATCACCTTTTGGTTTGTAATAAGCATCATTATACAATAAGTTTCCAAACTTAACTTTATAATATAAAAATCCAATACCAATATTGGAGTTTAAAGTATAGGATAACATTGACCCGTAGATTTTGCGTTTTAGTCTTTTCTTCTTATTAATTTCTGTAAAAGTTCTATGGTAACCGTCAATTGGCATTGAAGTAACAAATGAAGTGGTACTGTCAATTGAAGCATCAACTTTGTTGTAAGAATAAAATGAAGTTATATTAAAGTTGTTGAAAGCTAATTGAACTGAAGCGCCTCTTAAAAACTGATTTTCGTCGGTGCTTACGTAGGGTAAAATTCCATGTGATTTTCTATCGAGAGTGTTTACTGCGTAAATACTTTTGAAGTAGCTGTAGGGACTCCACATGGCTAATCCTTGTCCAAATTCTACCAAGTAGTCTCCCAAAGTAATATTTTCAATAAAACCAACTTTTTTTATTTGAAGATGGTAAGAATAAAAATCGTTAAATGAATTTTCACCTGGATCTTTTTCGGTTAAAAAGTTAAGTCTGTACCGGTCATTAATTAATTGGAATCTTTGATAGCTTTTTAATTTAGACCCTGCAAATTTATTTTGCAAAAAGCCCAAATTATCTTTTAAATCAATTGATTGTCGAGAGCGAAAATTTATTTTGCTGTTCTGAAATGATATAATACTGCTTTTTTCTTGGGGGTTGATAACTTCAAAAGAAATATAGGGAAGTATTTTATCTATTGTTTCATTATCAATGGTTTTAATTTGATAAAGTTCACTTTTGTTGTGAAAAATTCCATGTTGATTGCGATAATCTATGATTTCATTTGCAGTTTTATAGTCGATAAAAGGAATTTTAGTTAAGTCGTTTTGCGATGCATAATTTATTAGTAACGGTTCTTGAGTAAGTTGTTCAAGCAAGTCGTAAATTTGAGTGTCTTCATTTTCAGTTGACATTTCTTCAAGTAAATTATCGTAAAATGAGTTTTGCAGTACAGAATCTTCTTGGGCAAAAAATTGGCAGGCAATCGAAAAAAACAATATAGCTGAAAAGGTTTTTCTCATTTGACTATTGATTAGTTGTCGAACCTAATTACAAGTCCACCTTGATGTGTTAATCCTAAATCTTGATGTGTAAATAATGCGTAGTCAAATTCTAAGAATTTCCAAACTATACCTATACCCAAATTATAAGTAGAAGGGTAATTGTTAAAGCCGGAGCGCAGCAATAAATAATCAATAATTTCATATTCAATTCCAAATCTGAAACTTGGATCGTAATCAATATCTTTTTGTAAAGCGAAAAACAACTTTATTGGCTGAATAGGTATGTACATTGCACCGACCCAAAGATTGGTCGGTATTTGATTAGGTTGGTTAGCAAAAGTAGATTTTGTGATATTTTCTATATAGAAGCCCGCTTGAAAGTTTTTAGTAATTTTAGCAATCGTTCCAATATTGAGGCTGAAAGATTTAGCTGTACCATATTTTGCTATACTTAGGCTGTGATAGTTAATAGTAAGACCCGCAAGAAAATTCTCGAACAATTTTTTGCTAAACGAAAATGATAATTTATTTTCCTTATAGAGTTCATAACCATAAAACATAAAACCTGCCGATAGCACACCAAACTTTAGCGGTTCAGTTATAGAGCTAAATCCGTTAGCTAATTCTTTTAGCTCGAATGGTGAAGGTGAGTAGTAAACTCCAATTTGGAAGTTAGGTAGTTCTGCAGCACCGGCGGGATTGTTAAAAATAGAAAAAACATCGTTAGAGAGAGCAACATCGGAATGAGCAAGGGCTATTTGCCGCGCTC
The DNA here is from genome assembly GCA_041538185.1 of Melioribacteraceae bacterium 4301-Me. Classification (NCBI taxonomy): domain Bacteria; kingdom Pseudomonadati; phylum Ignavibacteriota; class Ignavibacteria; order Ignavibacteriales; family Melioribacteraceae; genus Pyranulibacter; species Pyranulibacter aquaticus. Next base: position 252,907 of record JBGORM010000001.1, read on the forward strand.
CTGGTTTAATCTGAGAAAAAATTTTAACTGAAAAAAGAAAAACGAATAAAGCTACTGCAAGAATAGTCCTCATTATCAAAAGATAATAATTGTTGTATAATGTTATTCAATTAGATATTTTAAATCAAGAAAAAATTGAGATGGTTATGAAAAAGGCCATTGCTTTTATCTTCTTAATCCCGGCAGTTTTTTTTGCGCAGGAGCTGAATGCAATAGTAACTGTTAATTTTGATAAATTAGCTTCTGAGGATAAAGACCGACTTCAAAATTTTCAGCAGCAAGTACAAGACTATTTAAACAATACTAAATTTACCCAGCAAAATTGGGAAGGAGATAAAATAGATTGTTCTTTTAATGTATTTTTTGTTTCTTCAGATGGACAAACAAGATACTCTGCTCAGGTTGTAATTACAAGTCAACGGCCAATTGAAGGTACACAAAAAAACAGCTTAATGCTGAGTATTTTAGATAATTCATGGTCGTTCCAGTACGAAAAAAATCAATCGATGTATTTCAATCATACCGACTTTGACCCGCTTTTAAGTTTTTTAGATTATTATGCTTATATAATTATAGGATTTGATATGGATTCATATTATCCGCTTGGCGGTACAGATTATTTCAATAAAGCTTTAGATATTACAATAAGAGGTTCTTCCAGTTCGTATTCAGATGGCTGGCAATTGAATAGTGCTTCGTTCAATAGGCGCGCTTTAGTTGAAAATTTATTAAATGCTAAATACCAACAATTTCGGCAAGATTTTTTTGATTATCATTATAATGGTTTAGACCTGCTTAACAACAAATCTACTCATCAGCAAGCAGTTGAAAACATAATAAAACTTATTACTGACTTAGCTTCAGTAAGGGACAAATTAGATTCACGGAGTGTTTTACTAAAAGTTTTTTTTGATGCCAAAGCAGGTGAGATTGTAGAATACTTAAAAGATTACTCAGACAAGAGTATTTTTGAAACATTAAAGAAAATTGACCCGCCACACATCTCTAAATATGATGAAGCACTAAAAGTTAACTGATAAAAGTCATCGAATTTTTTAAGCGTTAGGGATTGTTAGTTTAGGCAAATCTTGTAGACAATAACAAAATTATATAAAGTCTTTTTATATAATACCAATTTCATAAATCCTGTATTTCTTATAAAGTGTAGCATTCATTGCTTCTGCTCCTCGATTCATCATATCATTATCTTCTAATATCCAGCTTGCTTCGCCATTAAATATACCGTACTTAGCTGCTCTATTTAGAATTTCCCAGTAGAAAACACTATCTAATCCCTTCTTTTGAAATTCTGGTATAATACCAAGTGCAATTATTCTTGCCCATGTCATTTTCTTCTTTTGTGTAAAAAGTTTAATAAATCCGAATGGTAATAATCTGCCATTCATGTTTTTAAAGATTTGGTTATAATCCGGCATAACTAAGGCAAAGCCTACAAGCTTATTGTCAATTTCTCCGAACAAAACAAGAGATGGGTAAACCAAAGGTTTAAGGTCTTTAGCCATTGCATCAATTTCTTCATCTGTCATAGGAACGAATCCCCAATTTGGCGCCCAAGCTTTATTGTAAACATATTTTACTTTTTCTAATTCTTTGCTGAAATTTTTCATATTAAGTTCGGTGATATTAAGGCGATATCTTTCCCTGGCAATTTCAGAAACCCTTTTAACTTTTTCTGATTTTAAAAGTTTGTCGGCTTCAATTTTATATGCGTATAAATCTTTTGCTTTTTTGAAGCCGTAATTGTCACATAATTCCAAATAGTATTTAGGGTTATAGGTCATCAGTAATCTTGGTGAATCATCGAAACCTTCTAAAAGCATTCCATATTCATCGTTCGAAGAAGGATTTGCTGGTCCCCTCATTGTATCACATCCTTTTTGCTTAAGCCATTCTTTAGCAGTATCAAATAATTTATTTGCTACATTTTGATCATTAATACATTCGAAGAAGCCGAAGAATCCTACCTTATCTTTGTGATATTCATTGTGGAGATCGTTTTTAATTGCAGCAATTCTACCGACAGGTTCATTATTAACATAAGCAATATACATTTCCATCTCGGCGTGTTTGAAAAATGGATTTTTATTTTTGTCGAGAATTTTCTTTTTATCGTAAATTAAAGGCGGTACCCAGTAAGGATCATTTTTATAAATTTTCCATGCCATTTTTATAAAAGTAGACAAGTCTTTTTTTGTTTGAATTGTTTTAATAACTATTTCAGACATGGTAATACTCCTTCCATAAAATAAAAGCATGCCCTTTTATTACTGACATGCTTAAAAAATTATTTTTAGATTAAAGGTGCTTAAATTAGCCCTAATTCTTTCCCGACTTTTTTGAAAGCGTCGATAATATAATCAAGGTGTTCATCTTCATGAGAAGCCATGTAACTTGTTCGCATCATTTGTCTACCTTGAGGCACACCTGGTGAAATAAAGACATTTACGAACACTCCGGCATCGTATAACATTCTCCACATTTTAAAGGCTAAATTATCATCACCAACAATTACAGGAACGATTGCGGTTCTGCCGTCTACCACATTGAAACCAGCGGCTTTTAGTTCTGTTCGTACTTTATTAGCATTTCTTATTAATTTTTTGACTAAGTCGGGGTTTTCCTCAAGTATTTCTAATGCAGCAAGTGCGGCGGCGACTGCTGCCGGAGTAGGCGAAGCACTGAAAATCAAGGCAGATGAATGATGTTTCAGGTAATCGATGACTTTAGCTTTAGCAGCAACAAAACCCCCTAAAGATGCAAAAGTCTTACTGAAAGTTCCCATTGTCATATCTACTTCATTTTCAAGACCAAATTCGCTTGCTGTGCCTCTGCCGCCTTTACCAATAACACCTACAGCATGGGCATCATCTATTAAAGTTCGTGCGTTGTAAGTCTTAGCTAAGCTGACCAAAGTTGGCAAGTCAACTATTTCTCCGCCTGTACTAAAGACTCCATCACTTACAATTAGCTTTGGTGCATCTTTTGGCAACTTTTCCAGTATTCTTTCTAAATCTTTCATATCGTTATGCTTATATCTTACCAATTCAGCTGTTGCACCTCTTGCCATCATTTGTCCAGCAACAATACATGCATGATTATCTTTGTCGGAAACAACATATTCACCTCTATTTACAAGAGTAGGTATAATACCTTGAGCAGTTTGATACCCCGTACTATAAAGCAGAACAGCCTCTGCACCAAAAAATTTTGCTAATCTTTCTTCTAGTTCAATATGCAAATCTAATGTGCCTGTTAAATATCTTGAACCAGAACAACCGGTACCGTACTTTTCAACTGCTTTGATAGCAGCTTCTTTAACCTTTGGATGAGCTGTTAAACCCAAATAGTTGTTGGACCCAGCCATAATAACTTTTCTACCTTCTATTTGAACTACAGGTCCTTCATTTTCTTCTATCGGTCTAAAATAAGGATATACTCCTAAAGCTTTAACTTCATCTGCTCTTGTAAAATCAAAGCACTTTTTAAATAAGTCCAATATATACCTCCAAAAATTATCGATTAATTAATATTTTTAATTATTTTTACACTTCTTAAAAAAACAATAACTATTATGAATAACTTATTAAACCAAATTTAACAATAACTTAATATTATGGGCAACAAAATAGTTTCAGTAATTACAGGAGCTTCTGGTTTTGTGGGGAGTCACTTAGCCGATTATTTAATTGCAAGAGATCATCATGTAAGATGCATTTTAAGAAAATCTAGCTCAAAACGTTGGCTCGAAAATAAACCAGTTGAAATTTTTGACTGCGGCTTGTTTGATAAGAATTCATTAAAATCAATATTGAAAGATGCAGATTATCTTTTTCATATTGCTGGTGTTGTTAAATCAAAAAATGAAGAAGGATATTTTAAAGGAAATGTTGAAACAACCCGCAATCTTTTAGAGGTTGTTAGTGAAGTTAATCCAAATATAAAACGTGTTATTATTGCAAGCAGTTTAACAGCATGCGGACCATCTTTAGACGGCAAGCCTGTAACAGAAGAAACCCCCGAACACCCCATTACAACCTATGGCAGAAGTAAATTAGCTCAAGAACAATTAGCGAAAAGTTTCATGAATAAATTACCGATAACTATCGCAAGACTGCACGCAGTTTATGGAGAAAGGGATACAGAAATTTATAAAGTATTTCAGTTGTATAACAGGGGCTTAATGACATTGGTAGGATTTGATGAGAAAAGGTTAAATGCTTTACATGTTTTTGATGCAGTAGAAGGAATTTATTTAGCTTCCTTAAGCGAAGCTGCTAAAGGTGAAATTTACTTTTTAGCATCTGAAGAAATTTATACTTGGCATCAAATAGGTGAAGCACTTGCAAAAGCTTTTGGAAAAAAAGCTCTCACAATAAAAGTGCCCCATTTTATGGTTTACACAATTGCTGCTATCGCTCAATTCTTTTCTTTCTTTAACTCTCAACCAGCTACTTTTAATTTGGAAAAAGCAAAAGACTTTGTGCAGAAAAATTGGATATGTGATGTTTCAAAAGCAAAAAAAGATTTTGGCTTTCGTCAAAGCATTTCACTTGAAGAGGGAATGAAGCGAACAGTAGGGTGGTATAAAGAAATGAAATGGTTATGATTTATTTTAGTTTTTGAATAAAGTAAATGAGAATAGCAGGTGCTGCAATCGCCGCTGCCGAATTTTTTTGCAACATGTCTTAATGAAAAATTTTTTTGTAAATCGCTTACTAATTTACATTCAAAATCTTTCTCTTTTCCGTCGAAAATAAAAACAGTAAGAATTTTATTTGTCCTTAGTGAAGTTATGTAATCAATATGCCAAAAAATGTTTTTTGTTTTCCTTAAATGTCTTTCTATTCTTTTTTGAAAGTTAACCTGTGCACTTCCAGAATAATAGTAATAGCCTTTTGGGAAAAGGTTTCCTTTGAACATCTTAGAGTCGATGCTAAAGTCAGAAAATGCTTTTATCTCTAAAAGATAAGTACCCCTAAAAATGTTAATTTTTTTTAGCTCCTTCTTTAATCCATGTAACAATACCATCAATTTGATTTTTAGTAAGTGGGTAATACCCAACAGGAGGCATTGGTGAGGTAGATTGACCTTTAATTGCCCAGACTAATTTGCTATTATCGGGGAATCCAGGTGCAACCACAAGGTAATCGGATGTGGTGTTAGCCCAAGTAGTTAAACTTAGTCCGCCAGCTTTTGTGCCATCGTCGTGACAGCCAGAGTAATTACATTTTGCGTTAAAAACAGGCTGAATATATTTTGCGTAACTGACATTAGCAGAAGGGATTATTACGTCATCTATTTGGGTGATGTTGGTCGAATCATCACATTCTGTAAGCAATAAAGCAATAAAAAATAGAATAATAAGAAAATTTAATACTTTCATTGTCGCTCTTAGTTTAACAAGAACTAAAATATCTCATCTAACCATTATAAACAATTCAAAATTAATTATGCTTATCATACCTGTCCAATATATTTTTTATTTCGTCCCTAAATGGACTTAATCTATTTATTTGTCCTTTATCCTATAAATATTTTGTCCTGACGGGACAATAAAGCTTTGATTATCCTTAAACCAATGTAATCCCTTTAGGGATTATATAGTTATAGAACAAATAAATAACAAACTGAAGTTAAAAGTCCCGTAGGGACGAGATAGGGATTGATTTACAAGACAAGTAGAATAGTCCAAAATCATGAAGTTTTCTAAATTTATTTGGTAATTCATCCCTTCGGGATTTGATTTCAAAATTATTTTGGACAGCACTGATGCTTATAAAAAATAAATATGGATGAAATTTATTTTTTTCTTTTATGGACTACATTTATTTTTAGTAATAAAATCCAGTGAGGTTAAAATGAAAAGACTCATACTTCTTCTAATTTTTTTTACTGCTGTCGTAAGCGCACAAAATCAAAACAATAATTCATTACTTCAAGCTGGACCAATGGTGGGTTACTCTCAAATGCGAGAGGTAATGTTGTGGGTACAGACTACAAAACCAGCAAAAGTAAAAATTGTCTATTGGGATAAAAAAAATCCTTCTCAAAAATTTGAGACAAAGGAATATTTAACCAGCGAGTCAGACGCTTTTACTGCACATCTTATTGCTGACAAAGTGGAACCGGGCATAAAATATAACTATGCTCTTTTTATAAACGGGAAAAAAGTTGAAAGGCCATATATTCTTGAGTTTCAAACTCAAAAACTATGGCAATGGCGTGAGGACCCGCCAGAATTCAGTTTTGCAGTTGGTAGTTGTTTGTATATCAATGAATCTCAATACGATAGACCGGGTAAACCTTATGGCAGTGATTATGAGATCTTAACGAGCTTGTACGATAAACATCCTGATTTTATGATATGGTTAGGCGATAACCTTTATTTTAGAGAGCCTGATTGGTCTTCTTGGACCGGCATTGTTAAACGCTATACTCATGATAGATCACTGCCTGAACTTCAACCTGTTCTTGGTTCAATGCACAATTATGCTATTTGGGATGACCATGACTATGGTTCTAACGATGCTGATAGAGGTTTCTGGAATAAAGAACAAACTTTGAAAGCATTTAAATTATTTTGGGCAAATCCTTCTTATGGAATAAATGGTAATCCTGGTATCACAACATTTTTTCAATGGGGAGATGTGGATTTCTTCCTAATGGATGATAGGTATTATAGAACGCCAAATGATAGAATTACAGGTCCAAAGACTATGTTAGGCAAAGAACAATTCGAATGGTTAATTGATAATTTAGTTTATAGCAAAGCACCTTTTAAAATTATAGTCACTGGTGGACAAGTTTTAAATCCAGTCGAAAAAGACTACTTGGAAATATACAATAGGTATCCTGAAGAGAAACAAAAATTATTGAACACAATTAAAGAAGAGGGAATAGAAGGTGTAATTTTTATAACGGGGGATAGGCATCACTCAGAAGTTACTAAACTAGAAAGGGATGGGGCATATCCTTTATATGATTTTACAATTTCATCTTTGACTGCAGGTGTATCGCCTGGCAAAGGTGAAGCTAATTATCTAAGAGTACCTGGGACTTTAGCTGATGAACATAACTTTGCTATTTTTACAATTGCTGGTAAAAGGAAAAACAGAATTTTAACTTGTACAGATTATGATAAAGATGGCAAACAAATTTGGAGTATATCTATTAATGAAAATGAATTAAAAAATAAAAAGTAAATTTATATCACTAATGATACAATTTACTGCAGTATTTTAATTTTGAATTCTACAATTCTGATTTCTGAACTCGTAGTTGAATGATATTATAGTGATACTTACATTTGCAGTTGTTATTAAAAAGTATTTTACTTTTCTTGAAAAAGGGGCTATAGCTCAGTTGGGAGAGCGTCTGAATGGCATTCAGAAGGTCAGGAGTTCGAGCCTCCTTAGCTCCACAAAGCTATAAGAGATATAAAATAAATTATAATGATTTTGTAAAAAGTGAATCATTCAAGAAATTGTGTGTTTAACGTTTTTTATAATCATGCAGCATTCCTAAAGACAGTTCTGATATTTTTATCTATAGTCCATTCTTTACAAGCATGAAAATAATACCATCCCTTCGGGGTTAAAAAGACTCCGAACATCCCAAACAAATGTATGTGTGGGGGACAAGTATTAAAATCAAATCTCGATTTTTTTTATCGGGATGAAATTATTGTAGAAAAAAAGATTAATTGAAAAATAGACCCCCAAAGGGGTGGTATAAAAATGTTTGGGTGTTGCTTAAAAATAATGTCATCTCAATAGATAAGCTTATTCTCAATAATTATTTTATTTCTTATTCTGCTTTACAGTTAAAATTTTGTAATAACAAAAAGTAATAACAGAAACAATAACTCCCCAAGCTAAAGCCATAAAAATAATTCCATCTGTTTGAAGTCCCATGTTAAACCTCTTTTCTTTTCCAAGCTTGTTTGACCAATAAGATAATTAGTATATAAATAAAGACCATGAATATTCTTGCGCCCCATATATAAGGGATATTATCTTTTACTGCATTTTTTAATAATAGTATAGGGATAGCATCGTTAATCAGCCACCATAGCATAACAATTAAAAGAACCAAAGGAGTAACATATTTCATAATAAAATAGAAAACTTTAGGGATTTTAATATCACCGCCTTCATTCATTTCATGCCAAGCTTTCTCTGAGCCAAAGACCCACATAAACAAGATAGTTTCTATTAGAGCAAACACTACTAAGCCGAATGTGCCGGCCCAGTAATCCATTTCATCCAAAAAGCCATATTTAAGGAAAAACACAACTAATTGAACTGAGGCAAAGACAAGAATGGCTAAAGAGCCTACAGCTTTTTTTCTACTCATGCCGAATTCATCTTCTAAGAAGGCGACCACTGGCTGTCCCATTGCAACTGAAGAAGTAATTCCAGCAAAGAACAAAAGAAGAAACCATAAGAATCCAAAAATTTCGCCGTAAGGAATTCTTTCAAAAACGAGAGGCATTGAAGCAAATCCCAAATCGAATGCACCGCCAAGTGCCATTTGTGTTGTAACAGATACACCAAAAAAAGCCACTGCAATTGGGATTGCAATTGAACCTCCCAATACTACTTCAGCGAATTCATTTGTAGCCGCTGTGGTTAAGCCGGAAAGAGCAATATCATCTTTTGGTTTTAAATAACTTGCATAAGCGTGTATAGTACCCATACCTACTGATAAAGTGAAAAATATTTGTCCAGCAGCAGCGAGCCAAATTTTAGGGTCGCTTAATGCAGCAAAATCAGGATTCCAAATAAAGCCAAAACCGGCTGAAACAGAATTTTCTGGATGTGTTGGGTCTGGTGTTCCAAGTGTTGCAACTCTAATAGCAATAATAATTGCAAATAAAAACAGCAGCGGCATAGCAATTTTAGCTAGCTTTTCGATCCCTTTGGAAATTCCCCTGTAAAGAATCCAAAAATTTAATACAAAAGTAATAACCATAAAAATGTAAGCCCAGTTTATACTGCTAAAATAATCACTGACTTCACGTCCTTGATAACTGTACAGAAAAGTTTTCATTGCAGTAAAATCACCAAGTCCAAAATATTTTTTTGTGATTGAAAAAAAACTGTAGCCGAGTGTCCATGACTCTATATAAGTATAGTAAATCATAATTATTAAGGAAATAAACAGTCCGAGCGCGCCAAAATATTTGGCAAGGTTGTTTTTCCATATTACGTCAAACATACCGGGTGCGCTGCCGTGATTAAATTTACCGCCGTGTCTACCGATGCCCCATTCAATCCACATTAATGGAATTCCAAGAACTAAAAAGAAAATGAAATATGGAATCATGAAAGCGCCGCCGCCATTTTGTGCAGCTTGTACAGGAAACCTTAAAAAATTGCCTAAACCAACTGCATTGCCTGCAACGGCAAGTATAAGTCCTATTCTGCTGCCCCATTGCTCGCGTTCAGTAGAATTATTTGACATTTACGCTCCGAATTTATTTAGCAAGTATTTAATTATAGTTAAAATTTGTGCAAATATTCAATATTATTGAAAGAATAGCAAATAAAAATTTGTAAAAATCTATTGGAAAAATTGCAAAAGTTCTTAGTTTCTCTGTGATAGATTACATGTAAGCTTTTTTGAAGATTTTGAGTAGTTCAAGCCAATGAAAATTGTTTAGGAGTGAGCTGCTATTTTATTGCTTAAGATTTTTTTTTGGCAGAGCCGAGTTTTTTAAAAAAAACTTGACATTTATATTCTCTATAACTAAGTTGTCTTACAAAATCAGCCGATATTTCTTTTAATGTTTTCTTACTAATGGTTTAAGGGCAAAATCATTAGAGAAAGGTTAAAATCTTTATCCAGCCGAAGTTTAGAGGGTAATTTAACAAACATAAATGAGGGTGCTTATGATAAGGAAATACACTTCTATTGCTATACTTATATTTTCTCTTTTTAGTATAAGTATAGCACAGACTCACTATTATGTAAATCCTTCAGGTAATGATTCAAACGATGGACTATCACCGGGAAGTCCCAAGCAAACAATTGCTGCTGCAATTAGTACTGCCGCCAATGGTGATACTATTCATCTTGCAAATGGCACTTACACCCAGAGTTCTACTCTCTATGTTAATAAGCAATTAACTTTAATAGGAGATTCTGAATCGGGTGTGGTTATTGATGTCAGCGCAGTGCCGAGTAGTGGCTGGGGAATTAATGTTAATCAATCTAATTCCTCATTAATTAACATGACCATTACGCCAAAATCTGCAAGTGGTGGTGGTTTTCCTATTCATGTTTCTAGCAATACTAGTCCACGCACTGTTATTTCTAATATTACTTTATCACACATTACAATTGATGGTTCTTACAGAACACCATTTGATATTAACGGCGTAGATAACGTTACACTTTCTTATTTAACAGCTACTAATACTACGCATGGCAATGGTGTTCAAGTAAGTGCTTGTACGTATGTTAATGCTGATCATATTACAACAAACAATAATGTATGGGGCGGATTTGCAATTTATTCTTATCAAGATGACCCGTCACATACAACAGGTATTAATAGGGGCTCAGACCATATTACAATTGATGGTACAACATCGTCTTTTGGCGAAGCTAATAAAGTATACAGTCAAGATGAATTTGGGTTTACTAATACGAATATAACTGTTAATGGGTTTGATTATATTGTGCGTAATACTAGTTACACAGGTTACACGTGGTATCAAATTGATCAGACTTCAGCATTGGCTTTTGCTGCTGCTTTAAGTCCTGCAAGCGATTCTTATGTAATACAAATATCAACTGGATACTTTTTTGTTGATACTAGTCTGAAAATTCAAACCGCAGTAAATGCTGCAACTTCAGGTGATACTCTTTATGTACTCGCTGGTACATATAGTGAAAGTGTTACAATTAATAAGCCTCTTACTATAATAGGGGTTGGTAACCCAACCGTAACAGAATTTATTTTTGCGGCATCGCCAATAAACATTATTGGATTCTCAAACAGCAGTACAGATAATATTACTGTCAACTCGGGTGGTTCTATAGAAGATGCAATTAATATAGTTTCTTCTGGTGGTACAATTCACATTCAAGCTGGTACTTATAATGCTATTGTAGTAAATAAGCCGGTTACAATTATTGGTTCAGACGGGACAATAATAAATCATGGTTCACCGGCAATTACAGTTAGTTCAACAGGGGTAACACTCACCGGGCTGACATTCACATTTGATTCATCAGATTTTGCAATAGATGTGCTTGGTGGGGCATATGATGTAACAATTGATACTTGTAATTTCTTAAACACTAACGGAGCAAATGTAGGCAATGGTGTTCGTAACCAAGGGACTGGTACTGTAACAGCAAGATACAATTACTGGGGAAGTGGTTCAGGTCCTACAATTTCTTCAAATCCATGCGGTAAGGGTGCAGTTGCTGCGAATACTTCTACAGGCACGCTTATATACTCCCCATGGTTTACTGATACCACGCATACGGCCTTATTATCTGCGCCGACTCTTATCTCCCCAGCAAATTTATCGACAGGTATTTCAATTACACCGACATTTCAGTGGAGTTTATCCTACGGTTCATCACCAACTTTTGAATTGCAAATTGCATATGATCAATCGTTTACTACTATTGTGTATGATACTGCAGGTATTACATCGCCATTTACTTTACCGCTCGAAAGTGCACTTACTAACAGTACAATTTACTATTGGAAAATTATTGCAGTAGTAGGAAGTGATACTACATGTTCTTCACCATGGAAGTTTACTACCATTGCACCAGCAAAACCTCAGCTGGTTTACCCGCAAAATGCAACGACAATTAATGGTCAGGTAATTAATTTTCAGTGGTATCCTTCACCATGGACTTCTGGTACTTTGAAATATAAAATTGAAGTAGCGGCTGATAGCTTGTTTACAACATTTGTAAGCGGTTTTCCTGATTCTTTAACTGTCAGTGGCTATGTGACTTATAATTTCCCATTTAATTTTAGCATTCTTCCTCCCGGTACTTACTACTGGAGAGTTAAATCGTACACAACAGGTGGGGTATTTATTGATGTTTCTTCTACTTGGCAGTTTGTTATTCCCGGTCCACCTACAGCTATTCCATCTTATCCAACAGGAGGTACTGTAGTTTATACTACTTCACCTACAATATATTGGTATTTGAATAATTATTATGGCTATTCGAATACAATTTATTATAGAGTGAGATATGGAACAAGTAGCGGAACATATACAGATACTTCAGCAACTACAACGTCATTATATCAAACAATAAGTGGTCTTACAGTTGGACAAACATACTATTACGTTGTGGATGCTTCTACTTCATCTTCATTTACAACATATACAACTAGCTTAGAGCAAAGTTTTGTGGTATATTATTCTAATATTTCAAGCGTTCCAATATATCAAAGCTATCCAATTGGTGGGCAGACGGTGTACACAAGTACTCCTACATTATATTGGTATTTAAGCATATACATACCTGCCCCGTCGTTTGATATACAAGTTGATGTAAATAATTCTTTCTCTTCTCCTTTAATAAATGTGACTGGTGTTACAGGGTATTATTACACCACCTCTTCTTTATCTGACGGCACTTACTATTGGAGAATTAAGTTTACTGGTTCATCTACCTGGTTTACAGAATCATTTGTTGTAAATACAAACTTAAGCGGTTCTTCTTCAGCTCCAATTCCGACACCTTGGTCACCAACAGGAGGTCAGATAGTTTATACTCAAAGTCCAGTGTTACAATGGTATGCATATTCAAGTTCTACTTTGGAATACCAAGTTATATGGTCGTCTGATCCAACCTTAAGTGGTGGGGTTTTAGTCAATACAAGTTCACCCAACGGTGGTTCTTCCGGGTGGCTTACAACAACCTCTTATAGTTTAAGCGGATTAACACAAGGAGTAACATATTACTGGCAAGTAAGATCACGCTTAGCGTCAAATAACTCAATAGTTTCTAATTATTCTTCTGTTGCTCAGTTTACAGTTGATCCGGGTGCTTCACCAGTGGTACTTTTACCTGCTAATCCTGTAGCTGGTGTTAATATCAACTCTACATCTGCTGTTCTTTCTTGGGTAGTTCCAGCTGCAAGTAAATCTCCATTAAGCTACGATTTAGAGATTTCTAAAAACCCTGATATGACATCGCCACTATTAATTAATGATTTAAAACAGCCGATCTATAAAGCTCAAAATCTCGAAAATAATACAAGATATTATTGGAGAGTTAGGTCAAAGACTAAAGATGGCTATTCATCTCAGTACTCTTATAAAGGTGAGTTTAGCACTGGAACGGTGACTGCTGTGACAGAGGAAAAACTGCCAACAGATTTTTCATTGTCTCAAAACTATCCTAATCCTTTCAACCCAACAACGAGAATAACTTATTCATTGCCTGAAAATGCTTTTGTGACTTTAAAGATATATGATATACTGGGTAGGGAAGTTAGAACTTTAGTGAATCAAGAAGTAAATCGTGGTGTTTATAACGTTGATTGGGATGGTAAAGATGAATTTGGAAATCACGTTGCAAGCGGTACTTACATCTATCGCTTAGTTGCTGGTAAGTACGTAAGTGTTAAAAAGATGATTTTAATAAAGTAATTAATAGGAAAAGGAGAAAATAAAATGAATAAATTTGCTGCTTCATTGTTTTTAATTTTCTTACTTGCTGTAATTGCTTTAGCATTGTATGCTTGTCATCAAGCCTATTTTGCTTGAGAAACAAGGTTTAATAATAAAATGAAAAATTTGGGCTGTCTAAAAAAGTCAATTTTTTAGACAGCCTTTCTCTTAATCTTCTACAATAGCTAATATATCCGATCGTTGAATAATTTTATATTCTGAACCATTTACTGAAATCTCTTCGCCGCCATACTTAGCAAATAATACTTTATCTCCCTCTTTTATTTTTTCTTTTAAATCTTCATCTGTACCAACAGCTATAACCTTTCCCATACGAGGCTTTTCTTTAGCTGTATCTGGTATTATAATTCCCGAAGATGTTCTGGATTCTTCTTCGATGGGTTCAACTAAAAGTCTGTCATCAAGTGGTTTAACTTTCATTTCAATTACTCCTTATTTTATGTTTAACATTGAGTTTATCTTAGGCACGTCAAATCCAACTATTGGTCTGTTGTTTATTAATATTACCGGCACACCAGTTTGACCAGTTCTTCTTTGCATATCCATAGCAGCTTTGGGGTCTCGACTTACATCGACTTCGGTAAATCTTATATTTTTTTCTCTAAAATATCTTTTAGCGCTGTTGCAAAAACTGCATGTGGGGGTTGTGAATATGATTACCTTCGGTTGTGATTTAGTGTCCACTTTAACTCCATTTTTATTCGATAAAATTAGATGATTTATGATGTGCTAAGATTCTAAAATTTGTTAAAAAATTTTGTTTACCTTGTTTACCCATTTTTGATTATTTAATTTTTTATGATAAATGAGTATATTCACATTAGCAAATAAAATAAAAGATGAAGGGGGTTATATGCCAAAAAATTATGTTTCTAACAAGGATGAAACAATAAGGCTTTTTAAAAATGATTTTTTAGAAGCCTTATCACGTGTTCATTGGACAGTACCTCTTATTTTATATACACCAATTACTTTAATTTTTCTTTACAGAGGATTTTTCTTATTCAATCTTTCAGTCGGAGTTTCGGTATTTTGGTTTGTAATTGGAATTGTTGTTTGGACTTTTACAGAATACACATTGCATCGATTTGTATTTCATTATGAACCAAATAATGAAATAGGCAAAAAAATTCATTTTATTATTCACGGCGTTCATCATGATTATCCTAAAGATTCTAAAAGACTTGTAATGCCGCCATCTGTAAGTATCCCTTTAGCCGTTATATTTTATCTTTTGTTTTTGTGGTTACTCGGCGTTCAAAATGTTAACCCCTTCTTTGCAGGTTTTTTAGTTGGATACATGTTTTATGATACAACACATTATGCTGTTCATCATTTTAATATGAAAAGTAAATTTTGGCTTGCAATAAAAAATCATCACATGAAACATCATTATCAAACCGCAAAAAAGGGCTTTGGAGTAAGTCAGCCCACTTGGGACTATGTATTTAAAACTAATTTTGAAAAAATAAAAGAAAAAGTAGCTGAGGAAAACAATTAGTTTTCTTCTTATAATTATTGTCAGATAATTATCTTTTTTGATGAAAATAATACTCAGACTTTTTTTAGCTTTTTTAATATTTACTACTTATTCAGGTTGTTCGAACAAAATAAGTGCCGAATCTGAAATCTTTATAAGAGTAAATCAACTTGGTTTTTTACCTGATGATTTGAAAACCGCTGTAATTTTATCGAATACAAATTTATCGGGTAAAATTTTTTCTGTTATCGATAAAAAAAATAATATGAAAATTTTTTCTGGGAGAATTGGGAATAATGAGGGTAAATACGGAGACTTTAATTATACTTATGTAATTGATTTCAGCAAAGTAAGAAACGCGGGAATCTATTTTATTGAAGTGGAGAATCAAAAATCGTATGAGTTTAAGATTGGTAGTGGTGTTTATAATCAATTAGCCGAATATCTTTTGGAATTTTTTAAAGTTCAGCGCTGCGGTTATACAAATCCAAAACTTCATGGTGTTTGCCATATTGCTGATGCAACAAGTTTAATTATTGGCAAAAATGTTGTTAATCAATCTGTAGATGTAACTGGCGGTTGGCATGATGCAGGAGATTATATAAAATTTCTTAATACTACGGCATATTCTACTTATATGCTTCTTTTTTCTTACGAATTTGACCCTTCTAAGTTTAGTTTTGACAACAATAAAAATAACGTAGCAGATATATTGGAAGAGGCTAAAATTGGTTTGGACTGGATGCTGAGATGTCACTTCAAAAAAGATAAATTAATTACGCAAGTACAAGACTTAAGAGACCACGAAGTGGGTTGGCGTTTGCCAGAAGATGATTCTTTACAATACGATAGACCAGCTTTTGTTGGGATTGGCAAAAATCTAATTGGAATATATACTGCTACTATGTCTTTGGCTTATAGAATATGGAAAGACGTTTTAAATTATCCAGAATTTGCTAATAAATGTCTTAGTTCAGCTAAAGAGCTTTATTCGATACGTAATAATGTACCTAATATTGACAGCAGCGGAACTGGAATGTATTTAGATAATAATTATTATGGAAAACTTGCTTTAGGCGCTGTTGAACTTTATTTGTCGACAGGCAATAAAAATTATTTGAATGATTCTGAAGTATATGCAGATTCAGCAGGTTCGGATTTTTGGTGGAGTTGGGGTAATATTAATTCTATTGTTCATTATCGCTTAGCATCGATTGAAAGTAAGTTCCAGAAATATATTTTTAATAACTTAATTGAGTTCAACAAAAATAAATCCAATAATCTTTTTGGGGAAGGTGCTGAGTTAACATGGGGAACAAATGTAACTTTATTAGGCATAGCCCTTCAAAATATTTTGTGGAGGAGACTAACAAGTAGCAATAATTTTGATTCATTAGAGATTTTTCAAAGAGATTTTATTTTAGGAAGAAACCCTTGGGGTGTCAGCTTTATATATAAAATTGGCACAAATTATACAAAGCACTTTCACCATCAAATTGCATATATAAAAGGAGAATTGCCGGGAGGGTTGGCTGCTGGACCTGCAACAAAATCTTTCCTATTAAAATATAATATGCCAGTTTCGCAAAAGGATGTTTACAAAAAATTTCAGACTGATGCGGCCATATACAGAGATGACAGAATGGATTTTATTACCAATGAGCCGACAATTACAGGCAATGCAACAGCAATTTTTGTGTTTGGAAATCTGAAAAATTAGCTGTATTATTTTGGTGCATTTTGTTCTTTAATCTCATAATTAGAATTAAAAAACAGCATATTTTTAGCTTAAAATAGGATTACTGCTGGCATTTTAGTTGACAAACAACAATGTCTATAATACAAATAGGTATCTTATGTCGGCTGCTGTAAGGTTAATTTCATCTGGATTTTCACTGATAGACCACAATTGGGGTGGTGTTTACAAAGGCGGCAGTTACTTTGTCGTTGGTCCACGTAAATCTGGCAGAACTTTACTCGGTTTACAGTTTGCAATTGAAGCAGCTAAGTCTTCTGAGGTCTGTGTTTATTTTACTTTAATGAGACCTAAGGATTTAATGATTCAAGCAGCATCCCTGAACTTTGATATACAGTCATACATGAACCAAAATTTAATTATTGTAGTTCGCGTTGCTCCCCCTAAAGATATTTATGAAATGTATAATCCAGATGATTATTTAGTAGAATATCTTAACGATATTGCAACTGTTGTTAATCAGTATGGTCCATCAAGAATTATATTTGACGAGCTGACACCCTTCGTTGGTTTTAGAAACTTAGAAATTTTACGCGAAGCTTTTTTGAACACACTGGAAGTAATTGAAGAAAGAGACATAACCAGTTTATTTATTATTGGAGAACCAGCAACTCAAAAAGCTCATTCAATTGTTTCAATTCTTACCCAACATGTTACTGGTGTTATACAACTGAAAAAACTTGTTCAACCGGATAAATATCAAACAGGTACGGCTACAATTATTCCTAATGTTGGCCATACTCAAGGTCAATTTACTTCAAGTTATAGAATCGAACCTTATAAAGGAGTTACTGTAGATTTTACGCCGGACTTTGAATATACAACCGAGCCCTCACTTACTCTTGAAAGAAAGCAAAAAACAGCTACACAATCTGGTCCACAAACTGAACCATATGAGCCTTATGCATTTTCAAATATATATAACTATAACGATTTCTTATTGCTGCTTAATAATCAAATAGCGCTATACAAAAGTACTGGACAAGCTTTTAATCTGGTTTCATTCAAATTAGATCCAGCGGCACAAGTAAAGGGATTGTTGTCAATTAATCAATTACAAAATGCTATTAAGAAGTCAACTAGCAAAAAAGATAAAATATGTGTATTGGATAACAAGGTTATAGTTTTATTGGTAAGAGGTACATTGAAAAATGCTGTGGATTTAATGTCGAATATACAAAATTACTTGCCGAGTAAAGACCCTTCTTATATTAACACAGTTTTCGAGTACATTACAATTTTCAATTTACAAGTAGACGATAGAGTAGAAAATGCTGAAGCAATGATGCAAACTATTTTAGCGGCTGAAAATTCAGCGGAACAAACTTATCAACCGCTCAATCGATTTATTGGGTGATGAGGATTTTCTTAAACATATTTTTTATTCTGTCCTTAACATTTTCAACAATATTTTCACAGCAAAAATTGGAAAGCTTAAAACGACTTGGCATAGCACATATGCAAGCAGGTCGTTATGGCGAGGCTATTGACCAGTTTAATAAGTTCATAGCTGCTAATCCTCAATTTGCCGAGGGTTATAATTTAAGGGGACTTTGCTATGAAAAAAGAGCAGAATATCAGTATGCCGTGTTAGATTTTAGAAGAGCCATAGCATTAAACCCCTCAAATGATGAGTATAGAAAAAATCTTAATAGAACCTTAACAGCATGGCATAAGTTGCTTTATCAAAATATACAGGGTTATAAAAGAGATATTGCAGTTGACCCCAAGAAACCGTCTCCATATTTAGAAATTGGTAAATGTTATCGCTGGCTGGAAGAATGGAAAGAAGCAGAAAAGTGGTACGATGAATACCTAAAAAGAGATGATAATGCCTCACCTGACGAAATTATTAGGTACACAGAAATTTTGGCTAAGACAGGCTCCATCTTAAAAGGAGAGAAAATATTGAAAAAATATGTTGAAAGATTTCCCGACGACTGGAGACTTTGGAGCAGGTACGGGTATTTTACTCTTTGGCTTGGTAAATATAAAATTGCTGAAGATGCATTTAAGAAAGCATTGGGATTTAAACCATTCTTTAAAGAAGCTCAGGATGGACTGGACCTCGTAAAAAATCAAGGCTATCTTGTGATGTATCAACCTAGATCTTTTGAAAGACTTTACCCAATTGATAGATATTATGCAGTACTTAAAAATAACCCCGACCAAGATGAGGTTCGTTTTAAGCTCGTTAAAGAATTAATAAAGGCTAATCGCTATGAAGAAGCATATCAACAGCTTCAAAGATTGCAGACTAAGCATAGTGAAGAGGAACAATTTAAAAGTCTATGGCAAACTGTAACGAGCTTTAGGGACAGCTTATTTAACTCAGATATAAATAAGTATACGAGCATTATCAAAGAAAGTCCTTCGGATAAAAATGCCGTATTAAAATTAGCAGATGCTTACGGCAACATGTTGTATTATGATAGTGCTCTGGTAGTGTTATCAAATTTTTTGCGCAATATTCCTGATGACCAAGAATTAGATGTTAGGTTTAAATATGCGCAATATAGTGCTTGGAATTACCAATGGGAAAATGCAATTTCAACTTTAAATTCATTATTAAAATATGATCCTAATAATCTTGAGTATCAATTATTGCGCGGCCAAATTGCTGCATGGACTGTTCAAGATATGGACTTGGGAGAACAGTATTTGTTGAATGTTTACAATAAAATGCCACACGATATTAGAGCACCGCTTGCTTTAACTACAATTTATTCATGGAAAAACGATTACGAAAAAGCAAAAAAATATTTAGATGTTGCTAAATCGATTGCACCTAATAGCCCTGAAGTAATAACAGCCGAAAGTAATTATGAACTTCATTTATCAGCTTACAAAGAATTGCAAACATTTGAAATTAGGAATCAAGCCGGTAAACTTGCCGCAGAAGGTAAGTGTGATGAGGCATTAGCTAAATATGATGAATATAAATCACAGCGTACCGCATTAACTAAAGATGAACTGCTTGAATATGCCGATATCAATTCTTGCGTTAAAAATTATGGCAAAGCTATAGAAATTTATGATAGTTTGCTGTCACAAGAGTTTGATTATGATGTTGCACTAAGAAGAGCAAAAAACTATTTGTGGAATGGCGACTCTTTACAAGCTGTAGATGAGTTGGAGAACTTGCATAAAATTCAACCTGATAACATGGACACATATTTATTCCTTGGCGATGCTTATATGGCAGTTAAACGTTATGATGAAGCTGAAGAGGTCTTTCAAGATTTGTACAAAAAAGTGTTGGAAAATCAGAAGAAAAAATTAATGAGCCAGCAACAAATAAAGAGTGAGCCGGAGCCTGTAAAAATTGTTAGAGAACCGGAAACGGATCTTTTA
Organism: Melioribacteraceae bacterium 4301-Me; assembly: GCA_041538185.1. Lineage (NCBI taxonomy): Bacteria > Pseudomonadati > Ignavibacteriota > Ignavibacteria > Ignavibacteriales > Melioribacteraceae > Pyranulibacter > Pyranulibacter aquaticus. The sequence goes on from JBGORM010000001.1 coordinate 273,203, forward strand.
ACTAATCTATCGGATGAAGAAGTAAAGGAAATGATAAATCAGAGATTAATGTTTTTAGGCGATGCTTATATGCAGAAAAAAAAATATGCAGCTGCTGATGATTTGTACGAACAAGCTTTAGAGCAAACAAAAGATACTTCTACAATTAGAATGCTGAAACAAAGAATAGAATGGCTGCCGCCTTATGGCTTTTCTGCAAGTATTCATAATATTGGCAGGTTGTTTGGCTACTTGCTTCCTACAAATATTGGAATTTCACCGCTGAGTAATTTCTATGCGGATAATCAAAAACTTAAATTTCATAACTATGGTTTACTTTTCGAGGGCGGATTTATTGGCTCCCTATCACTTGGAGCTTCGTGGATAAGAACAAATATTTATTCTTCTATTAACAACAAACAATTTACAGCTTTTAGCGGCAGAGCAAGTTTGTTCCTCTTGAAATTTTTTACCGTATCGGGGTCTTACGGCTTGCTTAATATTTTAGGCGAACCAATTAAATATATTGGCGATTTAACCATGAGGTATGAAAAACAGAGTGATATTTCATCAGTTTCTATTTCAGGATATTATAATAATAATGATGCTAGGCTTGTTTTATATTCACAAAACATAGTTAATTTTAGATCCAAAATAGAAATGTACAGATTTAATGCTGCTTACGAATTACTGAAAAAGTTTAAAGTCAGTGGGTATTATGCTTATTATAAAATTTCTGATTCCAATGAAGGCAATGATCTATTGCTTAGAATTGGCCGGCAATTTCTTCTAAATAGTTTCTTCGGTTATGAGTATTATTTTTCCGATTATGCCTTTATATCGCCATTTTATTATTCACCACAAAATTTTACTTCTCACAGCCTTTGGGGTGAATATCAATATGTTCCTGAAAAAAACTTGAAATTATTATTTGGCGGCAAAATTGGATATGTACCGAGTGTTGACTTTGTTATTAGCGAAATTTCTGCCGAAATATCATTTAATCCTTTTGAACTGTTAGTTATAAATGGGAAGCTGAGTTTAAGTAATTCGTTCCGTTATGACTCTAATTATAAAAGTTTCTCTGCTTCTGTTTCTGCTTATTGGAGTATATTTTGACTTGCATTAGTGCAGAAACAAATTAATTTACTTGTTACATAAACTGAAACCTTATCATAGAATTTATGGAGAATGCACTTTGGATAAAAACAAAACTCTAATATTGGCAATTAAACTTTGCATTTTGTTTTTTTTCTTAATTATTAATTTTTACTTCGTTCAGTATCTTTTCCCTAAAAGTAGTTTTAAGTCAACTTATTCAGATAGCATTCAAAGTGGAATTCCAATATTTACATCAACTCGGCAAAAAAATGAGGCTCCAAATTATAGAGAAGATTCACTTGGCAAATATGTACCGATAACTGGTAATACTGGCCAGCTTAAATATTTTTTTGACGCACTTAAACAAACAAGTAAAAAAAGAATTAGAATAGGTTACTATGGAGATTCAATTATTTTGGGTGATGTTATTAGTGAATACCTAAGAGATTTTCTTCAGGAAAAATTTGGTGGCAAGGGTATAGGATTTGTTCCCATAATTTCAGAAGATATAAAAATGCGGCAGTCAGTTTACCACGAATTTTCTAATGATTGGAATTCTGCATCTATTGTGAAAAGGAATCCAAATAATTTGCCTTTAGGTATTAGTGGCAACGTAGCTGTTCCTAACTTAGGGAGCTGGGTTAAATATCAAACAACAAATTATTTGGCATCAACTCAAGTCTTTTATATGGCGAGATTATTTTACAGCAATGCAGATGAAAGTTCAATTATCGAATATTCGGTTAACAATCAAAAACCTGTTCGGTTAAATCTAACTAAAAGTGATTTAGTAAACAGTCTTGATATTAACTCAAACTCTTCTATTACATCACTGCTTATTAAATTTATCTCTGGGGAAAAACCATATATTTATGGGGTAAGTCTGGAATCTGCTAATGGTATTTATGTCGATAATTTTGCAATGCCAGGTAATTCTGGGGTTTCGCTATTAGATATAAATGATAAAATTCTTAGTGAGTTTAGCCAAATTATGAATTACAAACTATTAGTATTTAATTATGGCGCAAATGTTACTTCTCCAAATAAAGGTATATATACTCTATACGAAAATAAAATGGTTGAAGTAATTAACAAGTATAAAAAGCTATTTCCACAGTGTAGCATTATTCTAATAAGCGTAGAAGATAAAACTATGAAGATAGGCTCTAATTTTGTTACTAATCCAGATGTGCCACTTTTATTGAAATCACAAAAACGAATTGCAGAAAGAACCAACATAGCATTTTGGAATTTGTGGGAAGCTATGGGTGGAGAAAATTCGATGTATAAATGGGTGAATTCATCGCCTCCTTTAGCATTGAGAGATTACGCTCACTTTACCCCTGAAGGCGGTAAAAAGGTTGCCGATTTATTTTTTAAATCTCTGATGGATGCTTATAGTAATTATAAGAACAAATAAATAAAAGCTTTTTTACATTAATTAAGCTCACATTTGCCTTATTATATATTTCATAAAACAAGAAAGATTCTTGGAGATTAAATATTTCCTTTTCCCTTCACGTAAATCAGAAATTTAGCCAATAGTGAGTTAATTTAGATTAACTTATTTTCTTGCAATAAGTTAATTTAAAAACTATATTTTCAGCAAAACTGTTCAAAATTGAGCCATGACAAGAAAAAATGTAACTATTTAGGAAATTTGAGGATTAAATTACACTAAAAAATGCACAATAAAGGGGTTTCCGGTGGCATTACATTTGTTTTCATTAGGTGTTACAAATATTTAATTTTTTATTGAAATGGAAAAAAACTTACAAAAATTTCAAATAGCATTGGATAATAGAGAGCTAAGAGCTCCAAAGAGAAAATTTGGCAAAGAAAAAATGAGAGTAATAATTATATCTGGCATTTTATCGATTATATTATTACTAATAATAATTTACACTTTGCCTCTAACAGTGCTTTCATGGAATGGACTATTTGTTTACGCTTCGATTGTTTCGCTGGTCATATTTTTATTCGTTTTGCTGATTAGATACTTTGGAATTTTATTTATGGCATATTTTTATTTGAATAGATATACACACGAAAAGAAAGACAGCTTTTATCCTTTAGTCTCCATTATAGTGCCGGTTTATAATGAAGGGAAAATTCTAACCGAGTCGATAAGTTCGCTGCTTGATTTGGATTATCCGAATTATGAAATAATTATAGTTAATGATGGTTCAACAGATAACACAGCTCAAATTGCCGAAAGTTTAGTAGGATATCAGCAAGGGAGGAGGTCGTTAGTAAAAGTTTCGTTAATTAATAAGCCAAATGGCGGTAAGGCTAAGGCATTAAATGCTGGTATTCAATACTCGGATGCGCAATTTGTTTTATGTATGGATGGCGACTCGCAGTTATCATCAAATACATTAAGAATGGCTATGAGGCACTTTGCTGACCCTACTGTTGGTGCCGTCGCTGGCAACGTGAAAGTACAAAACAGGAAAAAAATGTTAACAGATTTACAAGCTTTAGAATATCTTGAAGGACTAAATATGCCAAGAAGTGCTCAAGGTTTTTTAAAGATGGTTAACATAATTCCTGGACCAATTGGAGTTTTTAGAAAAATTGCATTACGGGATTCTGGTTTTTATTCGAGCGATACTTTTGCTGAGGATGCGGATATAACGTTAAAAATTTTAGCTAATGGCTGGAAAATCGTTTACGAGCCAAATGCTGTAGCATATACAGAAGCACCTGCTACTCTTTATCAATTGTTGAAACAGCGATACAGATGGACTCGCGGCATATTACAAGCAATAAGAAAGCATAAAAATTATTTATATAATCCAACATTAAATTTCAACAATACTCTGATTCTGTGGGCTATGTTTTACGAGACATTAATATGGCCAGCAATGAATATTTTCGTAAACTTGTTCTTTATTATCGTTGCTGTCTTCTATGGGATGTCTAGCTTTATATTTTTATGGTGGCTTGGAATTGCTATATTAGACTTAATGGCAGCAGTGTATTGTATAGCAGTAGAAAAAGAAGAATTTAGACTTGTCCCTTATGCTATAATTTATCGTGTTGTTTTTATTTTATTAATTGATATAACTAAAGGGATGGCAACAATTGAGGAATTTTTAGGTGTTAGAATGACGTGGGGAAAACTAGAAAGAAAAGGTTTTTCACGAGCAGCTGCACCTGCTAAAGGTTAATTAATAAAAAAGCAGTGAAGGAGTAGCAATGGAACTAATTCCGATACTTTCGCTCATAATATTGGTGGCAACTATTTCTACTTTTATATTAGCGGTCGGTGCATATATTCTATATAAAATTAGAGAAAGTAAAGGATTAACAGCCGAAGCACCACAACCGTCTGCTATACCTGCCGAATTAGTTACCCCAGCACCAATGGCAGTAGAGCAAAGAGTAGTAGAACCTGGAAGACGCACTTTTGCTGAGCAGGGACCTGTTCCTACATTTGAACAAGCAAGAGCTGGCGGCCCAGAGCTAAGGCCCACTTTCGTTACTGGCGAAAGACCTTATACGCAAGAACAAAAGTATCACACACCTGGTGCACCTCGACCAACTTCTGATGCAGAAAAATATGTTCCTCAAAAAAAATACTTGCGGTATACGAACGAAGGCTATGAAGAACCAGTTAAAAGTAAAAAGTCTAACGAAGATAATTTGAGATGGCGGTAAAACTTAAAACGGGGTTAAGAGTTAACTACTCAATTATTTTTCTAAGCGGATTAGTCCTACTAATAGCCGCTTTTCTGGTTTTTTTACTAATAATTAAAAACATCTACGGCAATTATCAAATAGAACAAATATTGCCTACTAAGAATAATCTTACACTGTTAACAGATTCAAAAGAAAGAAAAATTGCTATACTTTACTCAAAGTACACCGAGAACATGCTTCCTTCCGGTAACACTTGGCTTCGTGATAATATTGACGCTTGGGAAAAATATATCAAAAATGCGAAGTTTACTTACGATGTAATAAGTGACCAATCAATTGAATTGGGTGACATATTTAATTATAAAACTTTGGCATTGCCAGGTGCTAAATCGCTCAGCGATAAAGAGATTGTTCAATTGAAAAAGTTTATAGAACTTGGCGGTAGCTTGTTCGTCACCGGCGGGCCAGCAACCTATTCAGATGATGGTAAATGGAGAGGTTGGGACTTTTTTACTGAATTGTTTGGAATGAAATTTAACACTGAAATTAAACCTGAAGAAACATATAAGATTCATACAATTAGAGGGGGTTTGCCAATTACAGCAGGAATACCTGCTGGATATGCCCTTAAAATTGCCACATGGGATAGGCCTATTATGGCGGAAGTCTTAGAACCAAGAACAACTCAAGCAAGCTTTTGGTACGATTTCCGGCGCGAAGCTGGATTGGTTAGAGAAGGCATTAGTAAAAGTGCTGGAATCGCTTACGGTACTTATGGTCGTGGCAGATTTGTATGGTTTGGCTTCCAAATTACTTCAGTGTTGGGCTCACAAAAAGATTATGTCTTTTTTGAAAAACTTTTTAACAATACTCTAAACTGGTTAACTTACAATCCAACCGGAACTATTAAAATTTGGCCTGAACCATATTCTGCAGCTGCTGTTGTTTTGCCCACTTTAGATGAGGATATTTACAGCGTTAATAATATTATTAATGCCGTTAGTTCTAAGCAATTCCCTGTAACTTTTTTTGTTGATCCACAAACAGCAATAAAAAATAGAAGCTTAATTCAAAACATTGCTCGATATGGTAAAATAGGTGCAATTGTGGATCTTGGATTTATATCTTCACCTGAGGACACTATTAATCAATTGTATACCAAAGAACTTCAATCAACTAATATTAAATTTGCTTTAGATACTTTAAGTAAATTATCGAGTTCTAATGTAAATGCAATAATGCCTTATTATGGTTATTACAACAATAATACACTTCAGCTTATATCTCAGTATGGAATCAAGTTTATTGTTACAGATTCTCTTACCGATAGGTCTGAACCAGAATTAAAAATAATGGGTGATAAAAAATTTTTAGTTATTACCAAAACTGCGCGTGATGATTACGAAATTATTGGTAAATATAAATTGACCCAGCCCGAATTTCAAAAGTATACTTATGAAGAAGATGTTGATAGATTGCTGTTTGAAGGTGGGTTGTATGTGCTTAAACTGCATACGAAATATCAGTTGCAGCCTCAGTTTTCAGGAGTTGTAAATGATTTACTGAGATACATTCGCAGTAAAAATATTTGGGTAACATCACTCGACGAGTTATTATCCTGGTGGGAAGAAAGAAAAAATATTGAAACCAGATACGAAACAAGAAGTAGCAGGAGAATTGCAGTTGAAATTACTAACCCATCGGATATGGCTGCAGAAAATTTAGTGATGGAAGTACATTTGAATAAAAAAGTTACAAATGTTCATGTATCAGCTGAACTTATTAATACTAAAATCCCTAAATATGATTTATCAGACGACCAGCAGACAATTTATTTCTATGTTGATAAAATGGAACCCCACGAAACAAGAACACTTTTAGTTGACTTTGATAATGTTTCTATTTGATAAATATGTTACTAAACTTTTTCCCCAGCCGATTTATTCATTTAATAATTTTTTGGTTCTTCATTTACTAAGTAATTAATAACATCTGAAATATGATTATATTTCATATTAGCAAGAAGAAATATTAGGAAATTTGATGATTAAGCTGAATGTGAAGATTATATACTCAATTTTATTTATAGCTTTATTTATGTGGTATTGTGTTGAAAATATAACCGATAGCCAAACTTCTACCCCTTCCATTGAATTGTATTCCCCTTTAAGCGGAGATACCGTTCACATTGGCAAAAATACTATAAAATATGCTGCAACAGATGCACCAGGCGGTAGTGGATTAGATCATTTTGAAATTTTTATAAATAATGTATCAAGTAAAATTGTACCTGTAAATTCAGATGGCTCTAATCCTAATCTATTCCTTGAAGTAGATTCCTCATTAATTTTTAAAAAGATTACTTACTACGTAGTAGTATACAACAAAGCCGGTAAGTATAAAAAAAGTGCAACTCAAGAAAATATTTATGTTATTGAAAATGTTCCTAAAGCTCCAGGCAATTTAACATTAACACGAATTGACGACTACACAGTGAATCTTTTATGGGATGATAGCGCTAATAACGAAACTAACTATGAAGTATGGCGTAAAGAAGGTACGAATGGTAATTATCACAGAATTCAATTGCTTCCGGCAAATACAATAAGTACTAACGATGGTGGTCTTTCTCCTTTTGTTGATTATTTTTATAAAGTAAGAGCTTTTAACAATGCCGGCTTTTCAAATTTTAGCAACGAAGTTAGTACTAACACTTTGCCAGGCGGACCTTGGAATTTAACAGCTGAAGCTATTGGTGCCTCCAAAGTAATTCTTCACTGGAATGATTTTGCTGTTAATGAAATGGGTTTTATTATTGAACGAACTAATCCTCGTACAGGCAACTTTGAACGACTCTCCCCAAATGCTTTGCCAAATTCTACTGAGTATACTGATTATTCCGTTATGGCTTCAACTGGATATAAATACAGAGTAGCTTATTATACAAGTACAACGGTCAGCGGTTATTCTAATGAGGTATCAATTTCAACGTTCTATACTGACGTTCCTCAACCTACTAATTTAACTGCTGTTTTTAAAACTTCACCTGATAGCGTAATATTAAAATGGACTGACAATACTTTTTTGGAAAAGGGAACTGTTGTTGAAAGAAAGACAGGCAGCGGCGGTGCATTTAAAGAAATTGGTACTACTGCTTCAGATGTTTCTAAATTTGCAGATACTTCAGTATCAAGAGGCGTAACTTATTATTACAGAGTTCGACAAATTTTAGGTGATCGCATTTACACTGAATATTCAAACACTGTGCAATTGACAACACCAAATTAAATGAGTATGACAGATAAAGCTCAAATAGATAATTATTTTAAGTCGGGCGATTCTAAGGCGATTTTTGTGGTTGATAAAACTGGGAAGATTATCGCTCTAAACTCTTTTGCCAAAAAATTATTAGGCGGCGACGTACAGGGTAATTTTTTTCAATTATTTGAGCCAAAAAATCAACAGGTAATTGAACAGTCGTTTAACCAGTCAGTTCAAAGTGATATTTTTACTAAACAAATACTTGATATAACTTATGAGTATGAAACTCATACTTACGAAATAAATTTTATACCGCTGAAAAGCGAAAGTAATATTTATGTTCTTGTTGAACTTAGTGAATCCGAATTTAAAGTAGATGAAGAAAAAACAAAAAAGTTTTGGATTTCTACTACTGAGTTAGAAAAATCAATTATCGATAAAAAATTACTTGAAATAATTGAAAGGATTAAATCATCCTTTCCTTTTTCTTTTATAGAAAAAACTAAACTACAAAAAGATATTAATCAGCTTAACAATTTTTTTTGGATTAAAGACCCTGCTGGCAAAATAATTATTGCAAATCAAAGTTTTGCAGAGGCTTTCGCTACAAAACCCTCCCAAATGGAAGGTAGCTTTGAAATCGAATTTTTACCTAAACACTTATTGAAATTGTTCAAGACAATAGATAATTATATCATTGAAACTTCTAATGTTGTCTTGATTGAAGGGCTTTCTTCTCAATTAATTTTCGGCATGTCTAAGGGTCTGCAATTAGTATTCTTTCCTATACTTGATATTGACAGGAAAACAGTTGCTATTGTGGGTTTGTCTCAAATTAGCAGTGCAAGTGAATTGCAGTTAAAGATAGATGAATTTACTGCTTTAGCAATTAAGTCGTTTGATTTCCCAATGCTGATAGTTGATAATCAAAATAAAATTACTGCTTTTACTTATGCTGTAAATGAGCTGTTAGGATTAGGGAAAGAGATTGATTTAAGTAATTACACTATTGATGCGGTGTTAGATAAAGAATTACTTAATACTTTTAATAAATATAAAGATGATGTTAAGCAGAAGAATTCAATTGAGTTTAGCTATGTAATAGTTGGTACAGAGAAATTAAAAGTTAGAATAAAAATGAAAAAGATATTCGATACTAATGATAATTTGATAGGCATACAATTAGAATTTATACCGCAGCATAAAGAAAAAGAGTTAACGGAAAGCAAAGCAAAAATGTACGATGCTTTGTTTCAAGCTCTTCCAGAAGCTATGTTTATTTATGATGTTGATAATTTGAAATTTTTGGAGGTTAATAATGCAGCACTGAGCCTATATGGTTACTCACGAGAAGAATTTTTAAATATGGATCTTACTGACCTTTATGCACCTGAAGATATTCAAACTTTACTTGAGGCAGGCGAAAGAAAGACTAAAATTGGAGATTATTCTGGTCCCTGGAAACATAAAAGACGAGATGGAACAACAATTCTTGTTAAACTTAATAGAAGCAACATAGTCTTTCATGGTAAAAATGCTCATCTTAATATTATTAAGGATATTAGTGAAGAATTTGATCCTTTTAAAAAAATACAGATTTTTCAACCGCTGCTTGAAAATTCATCCGATATTTTACTGACAACAGATAAAGATGGCATTATTCTTTTCACAAACGAAACTTTTACCAGAAAGTTAGGCTATCCTAAAAGAGAAATTGAGAAGAAATCGTTCCTTAGCCTCGTATCAGATAATGACCGTTCCAAAGTAAGTAAAGAGATTTTTCGTTCATCCATAAATTCTCCATTAACCTTAAATGTGGATCTCAAGAAATCTAATGGTGAATTTATTAAGGCAAATTTAGTATCAATTCCAATTGTTGGTGCTGATGAAAAAATAGAGTTGTTTAATATCATTCTAAAATTAGAAGAAGAAATTAAGAAAGAACAAAAACAAGCTTATGTGGATTTACAATCGAAAATTGACCCGCCGTTTCTTTCTAACGTATTTCACGAAATACTCACTCCAATTAATGTAATAATTGGTTTTGTACAAGAACTTGCAGAAAGTATAAAAGAACCTAACGAAGAACAAAAAGAAGCAATTGAAATAATTCAAGAGAATCAAAAACTGCTTCTTCAGATAATGGATAATGCTGTTGATTACTCAGCCTTAGAACAACAAAGTGTAAAACTCAAGTTGGAAAATATAACTTTCACTGATCTGCTTGAGGAGTTAAGAAATAATACAAAAAAAATGTTTGATTCCAGACAGGTGGAACTAAATTACGGCAAAATATCAACCTCATTAACATTTGAGTCTGATAAACAAAAAGTACTTTCTTTAATTACACTTTTCTTAAAATTTGCTTCACAAATAACCAAAGAAAAAGTTATTTATCTATCTGCCTATTATATCAGCGAAGAAAAATTTGCCGTTGCTATACGGGATTCCAAATCTAATATTTCACAATACTTATTAAAAGCATTTGATGAAATTTTTAGCCAACATGAAAATACCATTAGAAGAAATTATGGGTTCTCAAGATTTTCTGTAAAATTAGCAAATAAACTAATTGAAGTGTTTTCTGTTGAAAAAGAAGTTATTACCAAAGAAGGACAGCCTTATGAATATGCGTTAATTTTTCCAGTGAAATTTATACGAAAGGAAGACCGCAAGCTTGAAGTTAAACGCGCCGAAAAACCAACTGAAGTATTTAAAGAAGATAAAATAAAGCCAAAGGAAATAATTGAAAAACCAGTCCCCAAAGTTGAAAGAGTTGAACCCATTCATGAAACGGAGAAACGTCAACTAGAACTATCACAGCTTTCTTGTCTTTATATGGAAGATCAACTTGACTCTCAAATTTTGTTCAAAGTACAAATGAAAGATTTAAAGACTATTGAGTTTGCTGATAGTTTAGAAAATGCTTTACCACTGCTGAAAACTAAAAAATTTGATTTTATCATTATAGACATCAACTTAAAAGGCGAATACAACGGGTTAGATGCATTAAGGATTATTCATAAAATGCCTGGATATGCCGATGTCCCAATCATAGCATCTACTGCTTACCTTTTGCCAGGCGATAAAGAGAGTTTTATAAGTGCTGGTTTTAGGGATTTTATACCCAAACCGCTTTTAAGAGATAAAATATTAGATGTTCTTCAAAAAATTTTTAACCTGCGTGTATGACTATAAATTTTTCGTTAAAAAGGTTTACTTTCGACTCAAAAAATTTCTTAGGAATAAACTTTACAATTGAAATTAATTTCAATATGAAATGTGAGAATTAGCATTCAAAAATGAATTTATTGCCGAAGGCCGATACGTAAAACGTTATTACACTAGGTTTCTACGAACCATTTTACAGTAAGTCGGAACGCCGTTCCGACTAAATCAGCCATACAAAATTTTTTTTCTCGCAGCACGTACCAGAAAATATTCTCCACTGGGATAAAACTTGTCAAATGTGTTTGACCTTATCTTTTCCTTCTAAGCCTTAGTAACTCTGTTTAACCATAAAAAACTGAACTTTATTACCCTATATCTCATATTTTTCAAAGATTTTATCAAGTCTTTCTTTTGTACAGATTTTAGTCTCATTTGGGTTTAATGTTATTGTTCAACGTTGTGTGGGTTGGGTTTGCTAGCTCTCACATCAATAATCAGTGCAATAAATAATTCATTGTCTGCCATCCGGTTGACCATATGGGTAGTAGAGGAAGAGCTCGTCCCTACAGCAAAAAAATGCCCCTCAATGAGGGGCAGTAAATTTAAAACCCCCCTCTCCCTTAGGGAGAGAACCGGGGAGTGGGCTGTTACTTTATTAACATGAATTTTTTAGTTGCAACATAATTGCCAGCCTGCAATCTGTAGAAGTAAACACCACTCGATAAACTACCTTTGTTAATTGTGCTGTTAAATTCAACTTCATAAATGCCAGGGTTGTGTATTTGGTCTACAAGTGTTTTTATTTCATTACCAAGCAAATCATAAATCCTAAGCGTTACATGTTCTTGTTTAGGTAACGAATATTTAATTTTTGTAATTGGATTAAAGGGGTTTGGGTAGTTTTGATATAGTTCATATCCAGTCGGAATATTGTCACTTAGTAGTTTAACGTCTGTAGTTGTAGTTACAAGCGCAGCAATCCAAATATCCACGTCAAAATTTGACCAAGCAGAGTACATATCATGGTAAGTATTGTTTGACCATTTTTCCCAAGCACGCTTAGCGCCTTGTCCCTCACCATCGGCATCACAGATTAAAGCGAATTGGTCATCTACGCTGTTATCCCATTCGATACCAATAAAAAATTGTCCGTTTACTGTTACATCCGATTCTACAGCGAAAGCATTGTAAATTGTACCAGCATTTGAAACATCGATAACATCAACAGAATATGATTTTGAATACAGAAGAGTACCTGGTTCACCGTTGTTGCCAACAGATCTAACTACTAAATTGAAATTATCTGCTGTCCCAATAATTTGTTTATAAGCAAAATATAAATTTGCTTGGATTAATTTACCGCTGCCTACAAAATCAAACCTTTGGTATTTCCCCAAATCTTTATAAATATTTGTACCGGCAACATAGCCACTATCAGCAGGGGGTGTAGCGCCAACTGTCCATAATCTTGCTGAATCACCATAAAATAAAGTCTGTGTTACTGCTTGACCGGATATAGTTACGTGTTTAATATCACTAAACGAGCTTAAATTGTTAGAGGTATCAAAAGCTTTAATAGCAAAATAATAAGTGCCTGCACTTAAGCCGCAAATTTCAAAATTGTTTTGACCAATAACTAATATTGGGGAATCACCTTGAGTAGCACCGGTCCCATTCCAATTTACCCCGTCAGTTCCATAATATATATAATAGCCTGCTAAATCACTTTCAGAATTTACATTCCAATTTAATGAAACACAATTTCCACCAGAAAGTTGTATGGTAAGGTTAGTGGGTGTGGAAGGCGGTATTGCATCTGGGACGTTTACAGCCCTGTTTATAATTTTTGTATTAGCATTTGTAGAGGTTATTGTAATTTTATACCTATTAAAACCAGAGATATTTGGATTAGCAAGAATTGAAAATGTAATAGTTGCAGATGAATTAGCGGCGATATTTCCTACAGTTTGGATTAAATTTCCAGATGCCAATGTTAATCCTTCAAACAGCTCAAGCGTTGCAACTACATTACCTGCAGTAACTGTACCAGTATTAAATATATCGAGTTGAACATTGAAAGGATTGGGGGTTATGTTTCCGTTTTGTAAAGAAAGACTTGATGGAGCAGTAACTGTAATGGCAAGTGGTGGCAGCAATTCAATGCTGGGTTTAATGCTTCTATATGCTTTATTGTTTGACTCATTAGATTCAACTATTACATTAGCGGGGTCTACTTTAACAACAATTGTTCTATATTCTGGATTAAATGGAACCGTGTAGTCAAAAGCAAAAATGCCTGTAGAACCTGCGGCAATATTAGCTATTGAACCACTGCCTATTGGCGGAGCATTTCCACCTGCATCTGGGTCTCCATCAAATGCAGTTACAATTATATTGTTTGCTGCTATATTGCCGTAATTGTGTACTGTTACTGTAATTGTAATTTTGTCGCCTGCATTAATTTCACTATCTGTTTTGCTGAAAACAATGTCTGATGAAGAAACAGCTAAATCTGGATAATCAAGGGAATAAGCAAGCGGCATAAAATCAGCACCGGCACCGCCGTTACTTTGCAAAACAGAGACGAAGCCACTACTTTCTACTTTATAAACATATTTGCCATATTCAGAACTAAAGTGATAGTATTCCCCCTCATTTAATGTTCCATTCCAAACAATAGTTGGATTGGAATATGGGAATGCATCATATTGACCAAGCTTCGTAATTGTAACACTATTATTGTTATCAAAAGAAAAGATATGAATATCACTTTGGATTGTAGGTACATAAAAAAGTTTACCAAATCCTTTGCCGGTTTCATCAATTGCACGAGTCATATAATAATAAAAACCATCCCAGCCAGAAAATGGTATATTTGCGGTAGAAACAGGTCCTGAAGATGTTACAGTCCAAAATGTTCTACTTGTAATACCATCTGTGTGAACTTGACCCTTTTGCAAAGTGTACGAACTAATTGTTTCTCCTGTAAGGGTATTTTTAACTGTCACATTATTATTATCTGAATAAGAAGTAACGGTAATGCTGTTTTCCCAAAGACCATTGTATGCTGAATATCCATAAAACAATGTTCCGATAAAACTACCGTTGCTCGATGGCACATAATAATCTTGGTCTGTATATGACAAAACTGAAACCGGTTTTGTAGCTGAAACTTGTAAAGGTGTAGAATATGGTATATTACCAGCGTCACTAAAAGAATAATGTTGCCCGGCATTTATAGTGCCCGCAGCGATTAAAATTCCCGTTCGCAAATTTTTAACTGTAAAACCCGTATTATCCTGATAAGCAAAAATTATAAAATCATCGTAGTTGTCATAGCTACTGGACATCCATGTATCAAGTTTAGTAGAAACACCGCGTCCAGCTTCATCAATTGCAAAAAATCCATTAACTGTATGATTAATTGCATCTCCTACAAGAACAGTATAAGTTTTATTTCCCACTATCCTAAAAACACCACTCCCATAATTAAAAGTGAAAGTTGAATCTAAGTTAAGTGTTTTGGTGCTTTGCAGGTTGTTGGCTGCATCATAAATTGATATGTTGGTATTATCGAAATAAGAAAATATTGTAATATCACCGAATGTGTAAACTGTTGTGGCGAATGTTCCATTTGTTTCGTTAGGTACAATGAAATGACCGTTTGTCTGACTCTTCAATACTGTTGATGACAGGGTTGCCTTCTTTTGAGCAAGAAAAAAATTACTCGACAGAATAAGGATTAACAATAGGGATAGTACATTCTTATAGTGGTTTTTCATAGCTCCTCCTTATAAAAAGATTTGTTAAAAGAATGCCCTCAGTTTGGTTAGTAAATTGTTTTTTAAGAGAGAATAAGTGAGGTTGTATTTATCATTTTAGATGTATTATTTTCAAAAAAAAGTTAACTAATAAATTTTATTAAGTCAATTTGAAAGTGATGTAAGGCAAGTAAAAAAAAAAGATATGATATAGCATTAATTTTATTTCTTTTTGATTAGTAAGTATAATTTGAGAAACTCATTTTAAGTAGATGAATTTTTGTTGACAAGAAATTTTACTGCATTTCTAAGTATATCATTTGGAACCGGCTTAGCTAAATACATATCCACACCTGAATCAATTGCTGTTTTTCTGTCTTTTAAAAAAGCATGAGCTGTCAGACAGAGTATTGGTATCCTTGATGTTTTAGGAGAAGATTTTAATTCTATTGTTAAATCAATCCCGCTTTTTTCACCTTTAATTGAGATATCCATAATTATTATATCATAGTTTGTGTTCTTTATTTTCTGATAAAACTCATCAGAAGATTCACAAACATCAATCTCAAATTCCTGCTGAAATAACTTGAGAAGTACTTTTTGAGATAAAAAATCATCCTCTACTACTAACATTTTTTTCATTTATCTATCAGCACCATAGTTATTTTCACATTATTTACTTTCGCTGTTTAAGCTTTCAGCAAATATTACCCTAAATGTTGTACCACGACCTTTTTTACTTTCTACTTCTATTTGTGCATTATTTACTTCACAATACTTTTTGACAATTGCCAATCCAAGACCGTTACCTTCAAACTTTCTCGTATAACCTTGACTTTCTTGCCTAAAAGGTTCAAATAAATGTGGAATAAATTCTTCAGCTATTCCAATCCCTGTATCCTTTACTTCTACTACTAAATTATTTTTTTCATTTTTTATGTTAATCTCTACTTTACCATGTTGAGTATATTTAATTGCATTATCAATTAAATTCGAAAATATTTGATTAACGCTATATTCATCTATATTTATTATCGTATTGTCTGTAAATTTATTTAGTGTAAATGTAAGGTTTTTCTCTTGAGCCATTATTTGATATTCCTTATATAATTCTGATAGTATGTCTTCATAAATATCTACATTTGCATAAGACGCTTCATAAGCACCAATTTGCAATTCTGACATGTTTAGTATAGAGTCAACAGTTCTTATTAGCCTTTTGC
The DNA here is from genome assembly GCA_041538185.1 of Melioribacteraceae bacterium 4301-Me. Lineage (NCBI taxonomy): Bacteria > Pseudomonadati > Ignavibacteriota > Ignavibacteria > Ignavibacteriales > Melioribacteraceae > Pyranulibacter > Pyranulibacter aquaticus. Next base: position 289,344 of record JBGORM010000001.1, read on the forward strand.
CAGCAGAGGTAATTAAGTCGCTTATTTCCTTTTTTTCAGGATTATTTTTCAACTCATTATCATCGTTTAATATTTCTGAATAGCTCAACATTATATTTAGTGGTGTTCTTATTTCGTGCGACATTTGAGCAAGGAACTCTGTTTTAAGTCTATTCGATTCTTCAGCCTTTTCTTTTGCTACAACCAAAGCTTTTTCTGCTTCTAATCTTTTTTGGTCGTTGATTAGTTTCTCTATGCAGAATGAAACGTCCATTCCCATTTCTTCGAGAAGAACTATTTCATCTTTGTCAAAGAAATTCTTTTGTTCGTGATATAATTTAATTGCACCATAAGGTTTACCGAATACAATAATTGGAATACAACACGCAGAGTTGCAGCCTTTTTCTAAAGCTACTTGACCAAATAATTCATTTGCGTACGAGCTTTCTAAGTCGTTATAAGTAATACATTTTTTAGAATCTATTGTAATTACAATAGGATTAATTTTGTTTTTTTCATTAGATAAATCGATTTCCGAGTACCTATCGAGAAAATCAGCTCCTTTATTTTCAACTACTTTTAATAATTTATTTTCGGTATCTAATTTCCATATTAAGGCCATTTTAAACTTACCTTCATCAACTGCAACTTTACACACTTCTCTAAATAAAGATTGTTCATCTTGACAGCGAACAATTGATTGGTTAATACTGCTTGTAACCCTGTAGATTCTATTTAACTTACGGAGATGTTCTTCTATTTGAATTCGTTTTTCAATTTCTTGCGAGAGCTCTGCGGTCCTTTCTTTAACTTTACGTTCTAGTTGAGAGTTTAATGCTTCTAATTCTTTTTTAGCCTTTTCTAATTCATTGCTTTTTAATATTGCCGTCTCATATGTCGATAACAACAAATCGATAATTTGTAAGCGGTCGGATGTAATAGTATGACGTTTCCCGCCAAAGGAAATTTCCACACCGAGTCTTGATTTTTCATGTTTGCGTAATTCTGAGTTTGCTTTTATGTATTCTATTCTTGAGATAAGATAATTTTCGTCGTAAGGTTTAATGAGAAAATTATCTGCGCCGCTTGTCAATCCTTTAATTATGTCCTCAGGGTCAGACAATGAGGTAAGCAGTATTACAGGTATATCTCTCAGCTTTTCATTTGATTTAATTTGTTGGCATAGCTCATAGCCATCAATTTCTGGCATTACAACGTCGCTGATTATAATAAATGGTCTGTTTTTTCTTAAATAATCTAAAGCTTTTTTCCCGTCAACGGCTACAGTTACTTTATACCCTCTTTTTTCTAGTATATACCTTAACTGTTCCGCTTGCGTTAAGCTGTCCTCAACAATTAATATATGTTGGTTATGTTCTTCTATATTATTTTTTATCATTGCGTCCTCACTTTTTTAGAACAAAGTAAGCAGGGTAAAGCATTACAGCATCAGCTACAATTTATTCAATAAATTTGCTATTTCCACGGGAGGTAACGTATATACTACACCGTCAAGTTTAATTGCTTCGCCGGGCATTCCATGTACTACAGAACTTTCTAAATTTTGCACAATTGTTAATCCGCCTTTATCTTTTATTAATTTTAATTCTTGAGCACCGTCTTTCCCCATACCGGTGAGCAAAATACCAATTGCATTAGATTTAACTACACTTGCCACAGTACGAAACAAATAAGAAACAGAAGGTTTATGACCATTTTCTGTCCCGCTTTTATCGAGTAATATTTTATTAAAAGAACTTAAGCCCATATTAAAATTTTCTGGTGCAACGTAAACATTCCCAGGCTTAATTAACTGATTATGCTCAGCAATATGAATTGGCAAATTTGAAGATTGTGAAAGCCATTCAACAAACCCTTTAAGAAATCCTTCGGCGATATGTTGGACAATTAAAATTGGCAGACTAAAATCTTTGTTAATGCTTGATAAAATAGTTTGCAATACTAATGGTCCCCCCGTTGAAGCACCAATTGCAACAATTTTATATTCTTTTTTTGAACTTAACTCTGCTCTATTAAAAGACGTTTCTTTAGTTTTATCATAATCAATCAGATTTTTTTGCGCATTAGTTGAGCTACGTCTTACTACTTTAACTTCCGACATCAGCTTAACAGTTGTAATTAACTCTTCAGCTGTTTTTTGATAATCTGGGTGACCAATACCTGCAGGTCTATGAAGTACTGCAAGTGCTCCAGCTTCTATGGCTTGAAATGTACTTGTAACTTCATCGTCTAAAAACGAACTGCTTACAATAATAATTGGAGTTGGGTTGGTTTCCATTATTATTCTTGTTGCTGTTATGCCATCTAACTTAGGCATATGTATATCCATTGTAATTGCATCGGGTCTTTTCTGTTTAACCATCTCAACTGCATCAATTCCATTATTTGCAATACCTACAATTTTAATGGAAGGGTCTGTTTGCAAAATATGTTCCATAAGTTGTTGAACAACTGGCGAATCTTCTACAATAAGTACCCTTATCATCTATTACCTATTTTTATATTAACTGATTAACTATTTCTAGTAAGTTTGCCTGATCAAATTTGCTTTTAACAATATAAGCATCTGCACCGACTTCCATTCCTTGTTTTAAGCTCTCCTCTGAATCTAAAGCGGTTAGCAAAATAACTGGAATTTCTGAAAGTTTTTTTTCAGACTTTATTTTTCTCGCTAATTCAAATCCATTCATCCTGGGCATGTCTACATCAGAAATAACAAGATTAAAATTACCAGAAATTAATTTTGAATAAGCATCAATTCCGTCAATTGCAGTAGTAACTTCGTAGCCCGCAGTTTCAAGCATATTTTGCAGCAATGTGCGTGTTGTGATTGAATCCTCTGCTATTAAAATTGATTTCTTTTTCTTTGCCTCTTTTGTCTCAACAAATTCTGAAACTATAGGAGATGGTTGGCTGACTGATGATTTTATTACTTCACTAACGTTTAAAATTGGTACAACTTTACCACCGCCTGTTATAGTTACTGCTGATACTTTTTTTATTTGAGAATATTGTTCTGGTAATGGTTTTACTAATAATTCTTGTTCTGTTAAAATCTCATCTACTAAATATGCAATGCAATTATTTGAATCGCATAGAACAACAATTTGTAAATATCCATTCTTTTCCATCGTGCCATTACTATTAGAAATTCCTAATACATCTGATAATTTTAACAATGGGATTACTTGGTTTGAAATTTTAATGGTTTCTCTATTTCCAATGGTTTTAATTTCTTCCTTCTTAATTCGTGTAACTTGCTTGATATACAGACTTGGGATAACAAATTTATTTTCACCTACACTAACGAACACGCCATGGAAATTAGTTAGCATTACAGGCAGTTCAATAATAAATGTGGTTCCTTTGTTTATTTCAGAACTAACAGACAATGAGCCCCCAATGTTTTCAATTTTCTCTCGTGCAATTGCTAAGCCGAGTCCTCTTCCAGAAAGGTCGGTTACTGCTTGACTCGTAGTAATTCCCGAATAAAAAATTAATGCTAAGGTTTGCTCAGTTGTTAATTTGTCTTTTTCTTCATCTTTAATTATGCCTGACTTAACCGCAGAATCGATTACTTCCCTAAGATCAATTCCTTTGCCATCGTCTGAAATTTTTATTTCGACTTTGTTACTATTTTTCTGTGAAATTTCAATTTTTATTTCACCTTCTTCAGGTTTGCCATTTTTTATTCTTACTGAAGGCTTTTCTATTCCATGGTCAATGCAATTTCTAATAAGATGCATTATTGGAACTTTCAACTCTTCAAGAATTCTTTTGTCAACTTCTATTTCCGAACCTGTAATAAACAAATTTACTTTCTTTTTTTGGTCCTTTGCTGTATCTCTTACAAATCTTTGGAAAACATTTAATATACTTGAAACAGGCTGCATAAGAACCCTTTTCAAATCATACAGCAGACTATCCACCTTAATGCCAAATGAATGTTCTTCTTGTTTAGTGGTTCTTAGTGCCGCGTTTAATTCATGTTCTATTTTGTTGATGAAGTTGCTGCTCAACTTTACTAATTGAATAGTCTTTTCAACTATGGAATTATTTACATCGATGAATTTTGAGGTGGTTTCGTAAAATTCCATTTTCTTGCTAAGTGATTGTATAGCATTTTGAATTTTCCCCTGTTCTTTTTTCCAGTCAATAAATATTTCTTGAATGGATTTAAGTTTATTTATATGTTCGATAAAAGAAAGTTTTGTAGAAAGTAACTCTTCAGCTTGTAGTAAAATATCATCCAATTTTTGAGTAGATACTTTAATTTGATTGTCAAGCAAAGTCATCTGGCTATCTTTTGGATAAGATTCAGATGGTCTTTCTATTGATGAACCATATTGTTCAGAACTAAGAGTTGTATCCGAACTTGTAATACTTTTATTCTTAATTTTTTCTTTTTTCTCTTGGCTTTTAGTTGATATCTCGTCAAGTATTTTTTGAAGTTTTAATGCTTGATTACTAATTGAATTTTTTTCGCTTGAAGAGAGAGATAAATCAATGGTAATTATGAGCTTAGTAATAAAATCGGTGGTTATATATAGAGTATCGAAAATGTCTGAAGAAAGAGGAATCTCCTTTTTTTTAACAGCGTTAAAAACAGATTCTAACGAACCACAAATCATTTCAATTTCGCTTATATTGACGGACCGCGCAGCACCCTTTAAACTATGAGCTTCTCTGTAAATAGTTTCAATTATTTTATTAGCTCTTTCTTCACTGGGATTTTTCTCTAGTTCAATCAGCCCTTTTGTAATAACATTTATATGTTCCGCTGCCTCTTCTTTAAAGGTAGAAAGTAATTTTTTAAGAAATTTTTGATCATTTGTTTCCATTTATGTTACCTTTGTTTGAGAAGAAGTCCCAGCAGTTTTTCACAGATAAGTTTGTAGTAAAAAGTTTCATAATAATTAAAATTCTTACTTAGTTTTTTTATAAACGTGAAGCTGATCACACTTTAAATTGTTGTACTAACTCTTTTAATTTTGTTCCTAACTCATTCAGATTTTTCGCAGCACTTTCAGCTTGCTTAGTACCAACTGCATTTTGAGAACTGGCTTGTTTAATGTTTTCCATCGCTTGAGCAATTTGTTCCATGCCCACAAACTGCTGTTGACTTGAAGCTGCAATTTGAGTCGCCGCTTGTGCAGCCTCAGTAACACTTTCTGTTAATACACGAATTGATTCGCCAGCTTCTAAAGATTGTTTAACACCGGCTTCTACTGCTTTTGCTGCTTGCTCTGTAGCAAGTACAGCCGAACTCATCGCCTTTTGTATTTCACCTAAAATTGTACGTACTTGTGTAGTAGCTTGTTTTGATTGCTCGGCTAAAGACCTTATCTCTTGAGCAACTACACTAAATCCCTTACCTTGTTCTCCGGCTTTAGCTGCTTCAATTGCTGCATTTACAGCTAATAAGTTCGATTGGTCTGCTAAGTCATTTACTGCTGCAATAATTTCTCCAATAGCTTGACTTTGTTCGCTTAGCCTAACTATGCCTTCGGCAACAAATTCCATTTGCTCTTTAATCTTGTTCATTGCCTCAATTGATTCTTCAACCGACTTTTTACCCGTTTGAGAAAATTGAGAAGCTCTTTGAGAACTTTCTAAAACATATTTGGCTTTTTGAGAAGAAAGTTGAGCAGTTTGTTTTACTTCTTCAACAGTAGTGGTAGTTTGGCTTATTGATGAAGCAGTTTGTGCAGCAGCTGAGGCAATTTGTGTAGTGGTAGCTAATATTTCACTGGCTGAGGAACCTAATACATTTATCCCTTCTGTTATTTCTTTTGTTATGCTGCGAAGATTTTGGAGCATTTGCGTGAAATTATCTGATAAAAAGCCAATTTCATCTTTACGAAGTTTATGAGGTATTGTAATTGTTAAATCACCTGATGATATTTTATTAGTCGCATTAGTTATTTCTTTTAATGGTGAAGCAATAATTTTACTTAAATATAACGTTATGGCAATAGCCAATAAAATAGAAATTATACTTATTATAGTAAGAGCATTGAAGATGGCCTTTATGTTTGCATAGAAATTTTTAATGCTTAATTCAGCATCATTTTTAGCAGATTTTTCAAGTTCAATTGTAAGTTTTCTAATTCTATCATATCGAGTTGATTGAATACCAGTAGCGAGCTTTTGTGCTTCATCATACTTTTTAACTGAGAGTAAATCAAGTATTTGTTGGCGAGTTTTTCTAAACTCGGTTAATAAAGATTTTAATTCGTCAATTTTTGAAAGAGACACAGCATCATTGCTGTTTAGCTCAGTAGCAATTGTTAAAAGGCTATCTAAAGATTTTTCTTTTAAATCTACTTCATGTTTAAATTCCTTTTGGAGTTGTGGATCATTTACAAGCATCATTGTTAAAATCAATACTCGTGCACGATTAAAACTTGATCTTAACTCTGGTAAATTATTTACTAATACAAAGTCATTTTCATATAACACTTTTTGTGATATACGCATGTTCTCAATGTTAGAGTATGTGGTTATGGCAATAATTCCAATTAAGATTATTATTACCGCAAATGCAATGTATAACTTATTTCTAGTAGATAAATTTAAAAACCATCTCATAAGACAACTCCTAATTATGACCGTATTTTCATTGTAGATACTATTTTTTACTAAGTATTACTTGAGAAATTTCATCAATTGTAAAGCCTTCCTGAGCATAAACCAATAAAAAATGCATAAAGTTCTTTTAAGATGTTCTTGTGTATAGTAATGGTTATCTGCCTTTAATCTAATTGTATGTAATAAGTTTAGCTCCATCAAGAACTATTTTATGCTCTTTTGTAATACCCATTAAGAATTCAGTTTTTTTCTCTGTCAAAGCAGTAGGAGGTGCTTGAACATCGGTTAACTTTATTTTTGATATACCTATTATTTTATCTACTACGAAACCAAATTTTATCTTATCTAACTGGATTACTACAACGATGTTTTGGTTAGAAAGATTTTCTGGAGGTAAGTCAAAAATTTTTTTTATATCAATAATGCTAATAATTTTACCGCGGACATTTGCTAAACCTAAAAGATGCGGAGAAACAGCATTTATTTTTGTTATTTCTTTTAACTTGATTGCTTCACTTATATATTTTAATTCAAGGCAATAAATTTCGTTAGCGATTATGAATTCTAATGTCTCGATTAATACGGAAGAAGTTTTATCTTCTTTAGATTCACGAGCAAACAAGCTCGCACGTTTTTCCAGAATTTTGTTTTGTGTATCTATGTCTACACTAAAATTTTGGGTAAGTGACATTTCAGCATCTTTTATTTGTTTTTTTATTTTCTCCCAATTAATCTTTTGTGAACTGTTAACTTTTTCAAATGATAAAAAACGTACCATTTTTATATCTCAATATTGTAAGAAATTTTTATTAACTCTTTTATTTGCTTTACCGTTAAGCCGTCACTTTCAGGTACAATTGAATCATCATGAAATTTTTTAAGTATTGAAAGCGCACTTCTAATATTTCTTTTTGCTTCTTTAATTTTCCCAAGTTTACTAAGTATATTACCTGCTGTTAAATATGCAATAACAAAGTTTTTATCAAGGTAAATTGCTTTTTTGATAGCACTTAACGCTTCCTCTAAACAATTTTGCTCTTGAAGTATAACTGCAAATAAATAATAATTAATTGGATTAAGGCTGTCAATCGAAATAGCTTTTTTGCAATAAAATGAAGCCTCAACTAATTTTTGCAAGTTTGCATATATCCTTGCTAATAATATGAATGCTGCGGAATTGTTAGGCTTTTCATTCAAATACTGAGAGAGTAAATCAGCAGCTTCAGTAAATTTATTTTTTGAATAAAGTTCGCACGCTCGTTGGTAAGTTACAGTGGTACTATCAAGAGTTTTTTCTGTAGAACTTTTTTTGATCTTATTACTATTATTGTTTGTAGTAAGTTCTTGTTTAGTTATATCGTTTAATAAGTTATTGTATGTTAGGTTTTTTTGGGTTTCAGAGTAAGAATCAATTGTTCTCCTATTTTCATTTTTCCTATAAAGAATATTTTCTAAGTAATATTCAGAAGAAAATTTGGAAAATAGTATTTGAGAAAAATCACTTGGACTGACTATTAACCAGCCGTTATCTACTAAGCAGTTATAGAAGTTGTTTATTGTTTTATTAACTGTATCATAATTAAAGTACATGAGCACATTTCTACAGAGAATAATATCCATTGCTGTTGTATTATTATTCAATGATGGGAAATTATCTTTTGCAAGATTAATTATTGCAGGAGTAATCATTTTCTTAAATTTGTTAAGAATTTCATACTGTCCATTTTGAACTTTTGTAAAACAAGATTCTTTTAAGAATGCAGGCACACCTCTAAAAGACCATTCATTATATAGTCCTTTTTTCATTTTTTCGATAGAGATTGGATTAATATCAGAAGCGAGAATAGTAATATTCCATTCATCTATGTTTTGTATTAGTTGATTAAGCAGAAGAGCAATGGAGTATGGCTCTTCACCTGTGCTACATCCAGCACTCCAAATCCGTAAACGCTTTTCTTTTTCTCGAGATTCTATTAAAGATGGTAGAATATGAAACTTAAGTGCGTCAAAAAGCTTTTCGTCTCTGAAAAAATATGTTTCACTATTAGTTAAATAACTAGTAAGAATTTCACACTCGTTCTCAGATAAACTGAATAAGAGTAATGACTGCAAGTACTCTTCAACATTTTTTTTGTTGGATGCCTGCGCTGCTTGCATAATACCTCTTTCAAGTTCTTTCCATCGATCTTGAGGGAATGAAAGACCAAGTTTATCAGCAATAATATTACTTGCTAAATCAAGCAGCTCAGCCGAAAGCGAACTTTCAATCACTTTATACCTTTCTATTTTTCTAATGCTTTTGTTAATTTTTTATCTTCATCTAAAGAAAGAAATTCATCTACATCATGGATTAACACCAACCCGTCATCTAATTGAATAACACCACTGATTAATTTTAACTTAGGAAGAATTTTTTCTGCTGGCACCGGTTTTCTACCCCCAAGTTCAATAGCGCCTTCTACATTGTCTACAATTAAGCCAATTATTCTTTTTTTTGTACGAACGATTATTATTTTGTCGAATATATTTATTTTGCGTTCAGCTATATGAAATCGTTTTCTTGTGTTTACGATAGGAATAATTTGCTCCCCAATTTTAATTATTCCTTCTATTATTGCCGGAGCTTCAGGTAGTTTTGTTATTGCAACTGAGGGTATAACACGCTCTACATTCGAAAGGTTAAGTGCGTATTTGCTATTATCAATTACAAAAACAACTATTTGTTCTTCAATATTCATATAAGCAAATATTGTTAGATTATTGACAGAAAATGGCAGATAAAAATCCAGTAGGGAAAAAAGATCAGAAAAGGTATCTTTTAGTTGTTTTAATTAATGTTTAGGGTAAAACATAACTTAGTTTATAAATCAACAATATGATTAGATAAACTAAAACTTTTTATAAGAACATAACAAGAAATAAAATTCTGATTACCATCTACTTTATAAATTAAAAATTAATCGATATAAGTGCAATAAAAAAATTTGCTTAAAGGTCTTCTGCGAAACTGATATTGTATGAGAAAAAACATTAGAGCTAAATGATAGAATTTTCTATGAAAAGATTTAAGCTGATTATTAAAGATGCTGTGAAAGAATTAAGTCGGGTAGATAGAAAAATCATTATAATTTTTCTTTCTGTGGCAGTGTTGGAAATTCTTTCTTGGTATTATACTTCAAGAAACTTTTTTCATGAGAATTTATACTACAAGTATTTTGTAGACAATCCAAATGTTGATTTGTATGAGTTTTTGTATTGGTTTTTAGGTGACTTCATTGTGTTCTTAATAATTCCCTTGCTTATCATTAAATTCTGGTTCAAAGAAGAAATAAAAAATTATGGAATGAAATTGGGGGAATATAAGGAAGGTATTTCAATAAGCATGATGCTTATTGCAATAATGCTTATAATTGTTTGGTTTGCATCTGCAACAGAAGACTTTTACACTCAATACCCACTTTTATATTTAACAAAATACAATTGGAACATATTTTTCTTATTCGAAATTTTTCTTTTTATTTACATTGTTGCATGGGAGTTCATTTGGCGGGGATATATGCTTTTTGGTTTGGAAGAAAAATTTGGTTTTTATTCAATTTTTGTTCAAATGATTCCGTTCGTAATTTTGCATAATGGAAAACCTGTTGCTGAAGCTTTTGGTGCTATTTTAGGAGCAATTATTTTGGGAATACTTGCTTTACGAACCAGATCATTTTTCTATGGAGTTGTTATTCATTTTACTACCGTTTTTTCAATTGATTTGATTTCAATTCTGCGATACAGGTATAATGAGTATGGCGTAGGTTTAAGTTCAATTTTAAAAATAATAACGAAAACTTTATAGTTGTACAGTTGATACAATTTTTGTTTTGTTCAGCTATTTTTGTCTTTAGTTCAACAAAAAAAATTTATGGAAAACTCACGAAAGGCAATTTTATTGCTTACTTGCAAAGACCGTAAAGGCTTAGTTTCTGGCATCTCCAACTTCGTGTTCGAGCACAATGGAAATATCGTCGATTTGGATGAACATGTTGATGCTGATGAGAAAATATTTTCTATACGAATA